>CANJPT010000012.1 GCA_947476195.1 Lewinellaceae bacterium
CATTAAGGTATGAATTGGGGAGGCAAATTTTTTCTTTATCAAGGCGTGAGAAGGGCGCAATGCGGGACATTTTAACCGACGAACAACGCAGAGAAAGGAAAAATTAGACCGCCATATTCACACCTTAATGGCCGGACGCGGCACTAGGCTATGACAAGCTTTCGGTTTCGGGCTACAAGAGCGGCAATAGATCCTCCATGTTTTTTTTGCTACTTTTGATAAACGTTGCCAAATCAAGCTCACCTGAAGATTACGTTTACACAAAATTCTTTAGCCCCTCCGATTTGGGCATGCTTCTTTACGGTTAGGTTTCCTGTTCTCCTATTTGATCGTTCTCCCGTTCTCCCCAATTTAATTTACTCATTCCACCACTATCTCATCCAAAAATAGCCAGGCTCCATTCGTTGCGCCGGGGTAATCCTTTGGGATAATTCCGTAGTTCTTAGCCACAAATCTAAGATATCGACCTTTTGCATTAGGTGTTTCCAAGACCACATTTTCTGTTGTTGAACCCTCCAGCGCATCTGCATCAATGGTTTTGGAGGTAAGCAGTTTGAAGTTGGTGCCATCATCTGATAGGTATACTTCAGCACCTATTGGAGGCCAGATCCAGGAGGACTTAGCGTTCACGAAATTGAACGAAACCTTGCTAAATGCAGTAGGCTGCCCCAGGTCTATCACGGGGTCAATGTCATGGTTCACAAGGCCGATCCAATTATTCCAGGTTTTAATGTTTCCTGTTACTCCGTTGGTCAGTGCGAATACGTCACCGCCCGTATATTCAGAAGGTTTTTGGGGCAAGATATAGGGTTTCCCAATGGCTTTGTGAATGGTATATTTTACAAGCGTCGCTTTCCCAAGGGGCTTTCCTTTTGCAAACACAGCGGCTTTTAGGGTAGTGGTTTTGGTGATTGGAATCGGCGAAATATATTGGGGTGAATTTGGTGAAGGTGGTTTTCCGTCTGTGGTGTAGCGGATCTCCAGCGCGGGGTCGTTGGACTTTAGGATGACCTTATTTTCTGAAAAAGAAGCGGTTATATCATAAAAACTCCGGGAAAATTTCAGTCCGACGGCATCGAGCCGGGTCATATGTACTTGGATGCGTTTAGAAAAATCGGTCCAGCTGCGTTTCCCTTTAGCCGACCAGACTACCTCCGACAGGGCACAGGCACGTGGGAAAGCCATGTACTCTACCTGTTCTGACTTGGGCATATATTCAGTCCAGACATTGCCTTGTGCCCCAATGATATGCTTGGCTGCTTCAGGCGAAAGTCCTTCCGGTATTGGCTCATAACTATATGCCCTTTCGAGCGTGGTGAGTCCGCCAATTGCCAATGGTTCTATGCTTGGGTCACTCTGATAAAAGTCGAAATAACAATGTGATCCAGGGGTCATGATCGCATCATGGCCTGCCTTGGCTGCTGCAAACCCTCCTTCAGTACCGCGCCAGCTCATTACGGTCGCTGTTGGGGCAATGCCACCCTCCAGGATCTCGTCCCAACCAATAATTTTCCGATTATGGAGCGCCAGGGTCTTTTCCATCCGGCGAACGAAATAACTCTGGAGTTCGTGTGCATCTTTGAGCCCTTCGTCCTTCATCCGCTTTTGGCATTTTTCGCAGGCCTCCCATCTTGTTTTAGGGCATTCATCTCCGCCGATATGGATATAAGTGCTGGGGAATAAGTCGCATACTTCTGCCATCACATCGTTGAGGAAAGCAAAGGTTTTTTCATTGCCAGCGCAAAAAACATCTTCAAAAACACCCCATTTCGTAGCGGCTTCATAGGGCCCGCCAGTGCAACCAAGTTCAGGATAGGCAGAAAGTGCAGCCAGGGAGTGGCCCGGCATTTCGATTTCAGGAATAATGGTCACAAAGCGCTTTCTGGCATATTCCACGATGTCTTTGATCTCCTTTTGGGTATAAAAACCGCAGTATTTCTTACCATCGAAGCGCTGGGGCATTTCATTGTAATGTCCGATAAGGGTTTCTTTTCGGCAAGAGGCTGTATGTTGAAGCTCGGGGTATTTTTTTATCTCAATTCTCCAGCCCTGATCGTCAGTCAGATGCCAATGGAAGGTATTGAGTTTGTGCATGGCCAGCATATCAATATATTTTTTAACAAAAGCTGGCTGGAAAAACTGCCGCCCAGCGTCCAGGTGCATTCCCCGATAGGCGAACCTTGGGGCATCCTGGATCAGGCAGGCGGGTACTACCCACTTTACACTGCTATGGATGTGTGTGCCACCGAATTCAGGTGGGAATAATTGTCGTAAAGTTTGCACCCCATAAAATGCCCCGGCGGCAGTCTTTGCCCGAATCATTATTGCATTGGGTTTCACTTCTAAGGAATAGCCCTCGTCAGAGACAATATTGGCATCCTGAATGAAATAAATAGCGTTCCCTTTTGCTTCTTTAAATTTTTTATAAGGCTGGCTCATCAAGCGGTAACCAGTGCTGGTGCTTGTCACGGCCAAAAGATACTGTGCAGGCAATTCCCAGTCAGCAAGGCCTTCTGGGGTATATATCCGGGTGTCTTTTTTTAGCGTGAAAGCACCTTTTCTGGCCTCCAAACTTTGAGGCAAGGGGATGATATTGAAGGAACTGGATGCCAGCTGCGGGTAAGCGAATAGCGGGCAAAAAATTAAAAGAATCCAGAATTGTGACTTCATAAAGTGATGATTGTCTATTTGCCCGCAAGATAAAAACCACTATAACATGTCACACTTAAATTTATGAAAAGGAGTCTTTATGTTTTCATCTGTAAAAATTTGACAGCTATTCCGCAGCAGCGCTTAGCAAATCACCGCTCCTTCCTGATTCACCATTGATACGTAAATAGTACTCTCGAACTTGTGCATTGCAAAGGCAAGCTGCATGGCCAGGCTCACATTTTCAGCGATTAAACTATTGGCACACAGGGCAAAAACTGAAGGGCCAGCTCCGGAAATACTACACCCTAATGCTCCTTGCTGCATGGCTGCTTCTTGTACATCATAGAATCCAGGAATGAGCGCAGCCCGTTGAGGTTCAATGATTTCGTCGCGAAGACTTCGGCCTACCAGGCCCAGATCACCGTTGAAAAGCCCTATGATAAATGCGGCTAAATTAGCATTGTGGCGCACATGTTTATCAAGGGGCACTTCCTGTTTCAAAATGGCCCGGGCATCTCGCGTCAGCAATTCCAGCTTTGGGTGTACCACCACTACATACAGTCCGCGCGGTACATGAAGCCGATGCACGTCGAAGGTGGCATTGTCTCGGATCAATACGATGCCACCTAAAAGCGAAGGGACGATATTGTCTCCTTGAGGACTTCCTGAAGCCACCTGTTCGCCTGCCCAAGCGAAGGGCAGGAGTTCACGTTTGCTCAGCCCGGTGCGCAGCAATTCGCTTACGGCCAGGGTTGCTGCTGCCGCACTGGCCGCACTGCTGCCCAATCCACTATTGATGGGCATTTTTTTATGGATCTCGAGTTCGATACCTCGTCCGGTTTCACCGAGGTGTTCCAGCAAGCGTTGAACAGCCATCCCGGCTGTATTTTTTTCGGGTTCATAGGGCAGCTTGCTACCCGCGCCTGTTATTTTAGTAATACGCAGGCCAGGTGTGTCGCTTTTGCTTGCAATGACCTCATCGCCAGGCTTTTCGAGGGCGAGCCCCATGATATCAAAACCGATTCCAATGTTGCCCACAGATGCCGGGGCGAATGCTTTAATTCCCAAAATTTGTGCGGGATATGAGCCAGCCGTTACTTTGGCTTAGGCGGGTTATTGGTTAAAGCCGCCTAAACGCCTGCCTGCCGAGTCATGGAGGGCAGGGAAGTTGCAGCGGGTGAAGTTGCTTGAACCCTCCTTCGCAAAAGCTACGGCGGGTGAGGCCGCAAAGATATCAGGAATAAAAAAAAAGTGGCACAAATGGCTCTGTGAAAGTCATTTGTACCACTTTTTTTGTTTTAGGAATATGTTAACGAAGAGACTTGATGAATTAGGAGGTTTTTTCCAACAAGTCTGATATTCCAACCCTTTAAATTAGCCATGCAGGCTATTAAAAGGCCTCATTTCTTCGCCCAGCCAATTGATATTCCATTCATCTTTTGGAACAAGGATACTTTTTGCTTGACGTGTGATGGTGCGACGGAGATAAACGACGGCCAGTCGAGGAGATCTGCGCCAAATCCTGCGGAATTTATTAATACGGGGTATCGCCATGATAAAATAGTTTTTGTGTTAAGATGAGCCAAGGATTAAATGACTGATTACTAAACGCTAACGAAGCTTTTGAATAATAAGTTTTCTCTTTTGAGAGAATTTTTTGTTAAATTTTGTGAACGACAAAAATCAGCTTAAAAGCAAGAATTAGCCAAGTATTGGGTCAAAGGAGCGCCTTGCGGTGAATCAAAACTGGTAACTTTTTAAAAGTTGTCCATGAATGCTATGCAGCCTGCTTACCTTTGCCACCCGAACTATTGCAAATTATGAGCCAAATTCTATCCATTGTCATTCCTGCTTACAACGAAGAGCGCACGATTCACCGCATTTTAGACAAAGTGAAAGCGGTAGAACTAATTGGAGGTTTCCAAAAAGAACTCATTATTACGAACGATTGTTCGAAAGATGATACCGAAGGTGCTATACACCGATATATGGAGGCAAATCCTGCGCTTAATATCCGGTATCTAAAACATGAGGTGAATCAGGGCAAAGGTGCAGCGCTCCATACGGGTATTCAACACGCTTCTGGCGACTACATCATTATTCAGGATGCTGATCTGGAATACAATCCCGAAGAATATAACATCCTGCTCAGGCCAATCCTGGATGGCTTTGCGGATGTTGTCTTTGGTTCAAGGTTCATGGGCGGCAGACCGCACCGAATCCTGTTTTTCTGGCATAGTATCGGCAATAAGTTCCTGACCACGCTGTCCAATATGTTCACTAACTTGAATCTGACGGACATGGAGACTTGCTATAAAATGTTCCGCTCGGATATGCTGAAGGCACTCCATTTGCGCGAAAAGCGTTTCGGCTTTGAGCCAGAAGTGACGGCAAGAATTAGTAGGGTACCTGGGGTGCGCATTTATGAAGTGGGGATTTCCTACTACGGCCGCACCTATGCTGAAGGGAAAAAGATCGGCGCAAAGGATGGTTTTCGGGCGATCTATTGTATTTTGAAGTATAATCTTTGGGCGAAGTAGTATTTAGTTGCAAGTTTACAAGTTTCAAGTGGTGCATCTACTGAATGTTAGCTGTTGACCATTTGAAACTTGCCACTTTCTACTTTCCCCTTGAAACTAAAAATAACTTGCAAGCTTCCCCATAAAATACTCCGGTGCAGGTACTACTTTTTTAGTTTTTGAGTCAAAGAAACAGAGTCGAACCCGACCAGCGTTCACGAGCTTTTTCTTTTCGTTGAAGATCTCCACATGAAAGGTGATGTACTCGTCCGGCAACTCCCTGATCTCGGAACGGACTGTGAGGAGATCATCGTAATGGGCCGGACGTACATAGCGCATTTCCAGGCTGACAACCGGTAGCCAGATCCCATGAACTTCTTCTAATTCCTTGTAAGTCAAGCCTAAAGAACGGATCGTCTCCACACGGCCTACCTCAAAATATTGGGCATAGTGACCGTAATAGAGGTAACCCATCTGGTCGGTCTCGCCATAGCGGACTCTTATCTGTGTTTCGAAAGCATACATTTTAGACGGTTTACGGTATGCGGTTTACGGTGCCCGGTTTATGGTGGAATTATCGGAAATAAAAGTATTAACATTGGATTTCGCACCAATCACTCCAAACTAAAGAATAACAAAAAAACCTAAAATTGAACCGTTAACCGTCCACCGTTAACCGTCCACCGTTCATAGTTCAATTGCTTCGCGCTCGATCGGACAAGTCATACAATGGCTTCCGCCACGTGCCCGGGATAGTTCGTTAGAAGGAATGGTGATAATGGTATTCTCTACCTTTTCAGGATCCACTTTGCCATTATCGATATCGCGAAGCATTTTTTCTGCGCTCACTACTTTGTAGCCGAAATCTTTGAATGCCTTTTCGGTAATCGGGTTCCGGTCATAAGTGATTGCTACGCCTGGTTTAAGTGCTACGAGGTTGCAACCGTCGGTCCATTGCTCGCGCTCCTGGTAAGGGGTTTCTCCACGACCGGCCCAGATGAATTCCATCTTTGGATTCACCTCTGCTCTTAAGAAATCCACGATGCTTGGGTATTCCAGTTCTTCGCCTGTATGGCGGTGTACATCCACATAGGAGCCCAGACCGTCCTGTACAATGGGTTTATAGCCCACCACATGATTGTGATTGATCTGTGTAAAAATGGTATCAATGTGCATGTAGGTACGCTCTGCGGGGATGTTTACCTGCACGATATTTTTGATGATGCCTTTTTCAAAAAGGTAATTTTTGAGCATCTCAAAAGCATAATTGTTGGTGCGTTCGGAATTGCCAATGAGTAGATAATCCTTGTGGAACATCATTACATCGCCGCCTTCAATGCTGATTGTTTCACCGCGTTTGTTGGGTGGGAATTTGTCTACCCGATTGAGGTTGATGGTTTTTCCATCTGCCTTGAGGCGTCGGAATACCGGGTGGCTGGAGAAAATGAGTCGGGTCAGGAAATTTTCACGGAAGCGGGCTTCTTTGGCAGCTTTGGTGATAATGACGTGTTCTTTTACCGTAACCGCCAGATCTCGGGTAAAGATGAGGTTCGGGATTGGGTCAAAAAGGATACGATCTTCTGGCTCGAGGTAGCCGGTAATGAGGGTATCGGCCAATTGTTCTGGTGAAAGACTTGCGAGCCGTGGGATGAAGGAGTATGGAAGCTCTTCAAAATCAACAATTTTGTTGATGATCTCGTAACGGCTTTCTTCATTCCGACAGCTTTCGGTCAGGAGGTCGCCTACTTCCAATACATTTTCTTTTCCGACAAAAGCGCGGAGTATATTCACGAAAATATCATGCTCGTCCTGCATGTTCGGAAGGTGCACGATATCGTCAAAGAGCAATTCCTCCGCGCGTTTGGGCGTGATGCGGGCGATGCCTTCGTCCGGGCGGTGCACGATAACTTTTTTGAGTTTTCCGATTTCGGAGTCTACGTAGATGCGGCTATTCGCGTCCATAAAATTTTGATGCTAAAAGTTGGTTGGGCAAATGGTTTGGACTTTTCTTTTTTATATTGTAAAAAAAGAGAAAGGTTTTTTACCCTCCGAAGTCTGTAGCTATAGCGGGTAAATGGTCTAAACCTGGGCGAAGGTAGTAGGAATTACCGCCTCAAAAAAGCCTTTGTACGTGCCTGTGCATTCTCCCTTATGTTTAGATAGTACAAGTTCATATCGCCAATGTGATAGTTCTTCCGCTGGAGCAGAATACTGCCTTTAAATGTAGGTTTTCGGGCCAACAGGATTCCTTTGTAAACCTCAGCATCCGTTACTGCCGGATAAATTTTATTAAAGGGGCGTAGCACCCCGCCCTGATTTTGAGATTTAGGTGCGTAGGATTTTTCGGTCGTCGTCCAAGTGAGCGGGTTGGTACAGATCACATGTTGCTCAAAGGCATGACGAAGACCATAATTGCGTTCCCAGGTGCGCCAAGAACAGAAGCAGTCGGTCTGTTCGGGGGTTTGGCACGGCTTGAAGGTTTTATAATAATCATCGCGTACCGGCCATCCTGCGATATAGGCGGCGACAAGTTGGGTTTCCAGGGGTTTCCCTTCCACCAATTCTTTGATCAGCGTCTTGGTATGAAGCGCACCCTGACTGTGCCCCACCAGGATGAACGGGCGTCCGTTGTTCCAGTGTTTGAGGTAATATTCGAATGCGGCTTTTGTATCGGTGTAGGCCAATTCAAGTGCCTGTCGTGCAGAAGCGGTATCCTTTTTAGTAAAAAAAGCATGTAAGTGTGCCTGACGATAGCGCGGCGCAAACACGCGGCCTACTCCGTTAAAAATTGAGGCCTGAAATTGAATGCTGCCATTGTCTGTTTTGAGATTCGTTTTTGTGTCCGAAACACTGGCATTCCAATGATGCTGGTACCTGCTGTGTTTAAGACCGCCGGTATAGGAGGTCGGGTATAAAAAAATAACATCTACCGGGGCATCCTTTTGAAGGTCGGGTAAGTCAGTGGAAGGAGAAAGGTCGGCGGGGTCGACTTTGTCGGGGTGGGCGGCCCAGTTTTCCAGGTTTGAGTAGTCTGGTATTGGTGGGACTTTGGCAGCATCAAATGGTTTTTTAGGATACACAGACATGCAGGAACAAAGGCCAAGCACTGTAGCTAAAAAAAGCAGGGTAGTTTTATGATTCATTTGAAAAAATGTTTGAAGGCCTAAATTTACGAGACATTCTTCGTCTGGGATTCGTTTTCGTACTTAGGGTTCGCTTGGGGATTGGTTTTGAGTCGAAAGCAAGCAAATATTATTTCAGGAAAGGCAAAATTTGCACTTGTATGCGGGCCATCTGGCTCAAAATTTAACGCTGGATGAAATAAAATTTGCCGGTTGCCGGATAAAATCCAATTCCAGAACAAGCTCATAAGCCTGATTTACCCGTAACTTTGCAACCAGATCACTACCAATCCCACAGATCACTCTTTCAATCAGCGTTCACGCGCGCCAACACGCCAAGCGTGTCAAATATTCCAAGTATTGATGCAAATTCTCTTTGAAGATCAGGACCTAATGGTCATTCACAAACCCTCCGGCTTATCCTCTGAAAGTGGTACCGCCCGTCACCCCTCCGCGGAAAAAGAAGCCCTGGAACTATATAGTCACAAAGTGCTGGGCGATGGGGGAGGCATGCGGATGAAGATTAGCCCCTATCTTAGGGCTGTACACCGCCTCGATCGTGCTTCCAGTGGTGTACTGGTACTCGCCAAGTCAAAATCGATGCTCACGGAAATGATGAATCAGTTCGAGCGTCGGGAGGTAGAAAAAACCTACAGGGCAGTCGTGCAAAAAGCGCCACCTGCAGCGGCAGGGATTCTTACACACTGGTTGAAACGGGACGATACAGGTAAAAAGGCATTGGTTTTCAGCCGTGCAGTTCCGGATACACAGCCTTGTGAATCAGAATATAAAGTGCTGGAAAAAAATGATCAATATGCACTGTTAGAGATTCGGCCTCGCACAGGCAGGTTTCACCAGATCCGTGCTCAGTTAGCTCATATTGGCTGCCCGATAGTAGGTGATGTGTTATATGGTGGTAAATTATGGCGTGAACATGAAATCAAGCTTCATGCCCAGCGTTTGTCATTTTTCCATCCGCGCAGTCATGCGCCCATGGTCATCGAGGCGCCTTGGGAAAACGATGAATTTTTAAACCGCAAAAATGCTGAGCCTGTAGCCGTGAAGAAGGAGTCTGTTAAGAAGGCGGCCTCGGAAGTCGTGAAGAAGGAGTCTGTTAAGAAGGCGGCCTCGGATGCGGTAAAGAAAGTTGCCTCAAAAAAAGTGGCACCTGAAGCCGTGAAAAAGACAACCAAGAAACCAATAAAACCCGAGATCGAAAAAGCTTAAATCGGTGAGGCCGTTGATCAGAAACAAGGGCTGGGGGAGCGCGTAGTTTCCTGTTTTCCTGTTCCCCAATTCTCCTGTAAAACACTTAAATTCCCATGCTTTACATCCTGTTACTCCTTTTTCCAATCGCCTTGTTTTCCCAAACGGAGAATCAGATCCTCGATCCTGATGTTTGTACAGCGCAACTTCATTTGGCAACTTCAGTGCTTTCACAGCCCATTGTCAATTTGCAGACAATGCCCCATGTGCTGGTGCTTGAATTCGATCACATGGGCGATCAACTTAAGGACTATAAATACACAATTGTCCACTGCAATAGCGATTGGCAGCCCTCTGAGCTTGACGACAATGAATATATTGACGGCTTTACGGAGGATCGGATCAATTCTATAGAAAACTCATTCAACACGCTTACGCAATATACCCATTATTCACTCGCCCTCCCCAACCAAAATATGAAATGGGCGCGTTCGGGGAATTATGTACTTAAAATTTTTGATACCGACGATGATCGTCTGGTACTCGTAAGACGGTTTATGGTCGTAGAGCCCCTTTGGCGAATAGATGCGGAATTTGTGCGTACCGCACAGGTAGATAAAATGGATACGCACCATGAAATTGATTTTACGGTTGTCCCTAAATCTGTCCGTATTACGATGCCCCAAAACGATGTGAAAGCATTTGTACTACAAAATGGTCGTTTTGACAACGCGCTCGGCCCTATCAAGCCCTATATTACCAGGGGCGACAATCTGGTGTTTGATTATCAGAATCAAATCACTTTCCCGGCTGGCAAGGAGTTTCGATACTTTGACATCCGCTCATTTGACTTCCGGGGAGAGTTTGTGAAAAGTATCGTGAACAAACCCACGTACTATGAAGTGACGCTCAAGACCGATGAGACGCGTTTTGATCGCCCCGTTATTTTTCGCCCGGAAGCCGATGGCCGGTTTGTTATTGAAAATCAACACATAAACCAGACATTGCTTGAATGTGATTATGCTTCCGTACTTTTTACTATTAAACAAAATCTCCCGCTGGACGAATACGACGTCTATGTGTTCGGGGAACTTTCAGACTGGCAATTCAAGCCTGAATTTAAAATGAAGTATGACGAGCAAGCTCAGGTCTATTGGTGCGACGCCTGGCTCAAGCAAGGTCACTACGATTATCAATATATGGTCGTAGACCGTAAAACGGGCAAGCCTGAGCCGGATGGATTTGAAGGTAACTGGTATGGCACAGGCAATCAGTACACGATTCTTATTTATTACCGGCCTTTCGGTGCACGGTATGATCGGTTGATGGGAGCGGTTACGTTGAATAGTGCAAAGCTGTAGCCAACTCAAAAAACCTTCATTCCCCCGCCCGTTTCGCTTTTTCCCACAATACCGATTGTTTCCCCCGCAGTAATCGCAGGAGGCCGGCGTACATAGCCCAGTTCATTAGACAAAAATAGTAGGGCACAAACAGGGCTTTCACCTTTAGTTTTCGTTGTTCCAAAACCCAGCCTGCCATTGCAGCAAGGTAAAAGAGAATTTGCGCAAGGAGTAGGATTTGATAGAGTTGGCTGGCTTTGATAGCAAGCAAAATATTGATGATCAGTAAAGCAGGCAGCAAGATTGGCGCTACCGTCCAGCGCAATACCCTATGTGAAATATATTGAAAACTAAATATTCCGTACTGAAATGGATTCAGCAGGGAGCGAAGCCGCCAAACGGCCTGTAAGCCCCCGGCAGCGATGCGTACCTTTCGTTTCATCTCTTCTGCCACAGAAGCAGAGGAGCCTTCGGCAGCCCAGGCACCTGATTCGTATTGTACCCGCCACCCGCGCTGCGCAATGCGCATGGTGAGGTAAAAATCTTCCACCAGCGTATCCGGTGGCACGGGTTCATAGCATTCGGTCCGGATAGCGAAAAGTTCACCTGCAGCGCCAACTACGCTCCAAAGCTCTGCATCCCATTTTTTTAGCAGACTTTCGTATTTCCAGTAAATACCCTCGCCTGCGCTACTGGCATCCTCTTTGTCAGCCATTGAGATTCGCTTTTCTCCGGCTACTGCGCCCACTTGTGAATCAGCAAAATGACTTACAAGTCGATGGAGGGCATCTGGATTTACAAGTGTATTGGCATCCGTACTGACCACCACGGGGCTGCTTATTTGCTCCATGGCACGTTGAAAGGCTGCAATCTTACCACGTCGTTCGGGCTGGTGAAGTAGTTGCCAGCGAACCTCAGTAGGGTAGGGGTAATGCCGTATTATTTCGGCGGTTTGGTCATCAGAGCCATCAGTCACGAAGCAAAACCTGATGAGCGGACGAGGATAGTTGAGGGCTAAGGAGTTGTCGATTTTCTGCCGGATCCAATCCGCTTCATTGTAGGCGCATACCACAAAGGTGATTTCTGGAAGAACAGTCAACACAGGCGCTTTTGAAGAGGAAAACAAACGCTTAAGGCGTACTAAAATCAATAACACCAGGCCATAGCCGAGGTAGGCATAAAAGACGAGGACCAGACCCAGCCAAAAGACAATTTTGAGCACGAACAAAGGTTTTGAAAGACCAAAGGTAATACGCGTGCTTTCAGTATAGGCATTTAGTCATAAATTTGGCCTATTGGGGTATTTCGAAGCGCTTTGCTTATTTTTTAATCCCCAGATTAAAGTGCAATCAGTAGCATTTAAAAATTTGACTAAAAATATCTTATATATATAAAATTTTTTTTTTATAAAAATATTAACATCCTATTACTGTACTTACGGATGGTTTAAGCGTTTGTTCGGGAATTATATTTTGCTGGAAAATCAGCAAGTTTTATTTCATCCCGCGTTATTATTTTCGCTGAATTGCCTGTATGCCACTGCAAATATTGCCTTGCCTGAAATAAAATTTGCTTAATTTCGGCTCAAAACCAATTTCCAAACAAGGTCAATGTAATTTGCCGGGACGAGTAAACGTTCAGGTATTTTTTTGTTTGGCTAGTTGCGCCGACCTTTGACCAAAATTTTCAACAATATGAAACGGCCTCTTTTCCTTACCGCGCTTATTTTATTGGGTTTTAACTCCTTGGTACAAGCCCAAATGGAACGTACGACCTATCAGGTGTTTGAGGTAGACTCAGCCCAAACTGTAACATTTGAGGTAGCAGGAGAATATAAATTGCTTGCTTGGGCGGGCAACTCCATATTGGTAGAAACGAATGTTCAGATTTGGGACGCCTCGCGTGAAATACTGACAGAACTTATCAAAAATGGCCGCTACGATCTTACCACCGATTCTGCCACAGTGCCTAATCCTAAACAGGTTAGGATTTTTACCAAATATCTGCATCGAAAGGCTATCAAACGCCTGGATGGTCAAAAATGCCTTGAAATTGCTGTCACTAAAATATTTGTACCGGATATATTCCTTATTTCTGAGGATAAGCTAAGGCTTACGCGCAAAGAGGATAAATAATTTTTTTCAGGTATCAAGCTTTCTCGATAAAAACGGGACACAAATCATTATGCCACAATTAGTTGAACTCGTGTTGCTTCCACACGAACGTGAAGATCAAACCCTGATAAGACAAAAAGCTGCCCGTCAGACAGGCCTTCGCCTTGAGCAGATCTCCCATCTTGAAATTTTAAAATCCTCCCTGGATGCACGTTCACGTCAACCTTTATTCCGTGTTCGTGTGGAAGTATTTGGTCCAGGAGAGGTTTTTACGCCAGAGCCGGCCATTCTTGATGGCTTTCGTCCGGTAAACGGGAAGAAAAAAGTCATTATTGTAGGTGCCGGCCCGGCGGGATATTTTGCTGCATTAGAACTACTGGAGCTTGGGATCCAACCCATTGTACTGGACCGGGGCAGGGATGTACAACTCCGTCGGCGTGATCTGAAAGCAATACAGCAATATGGTGAGGTCAATCCGCATTCCAATTATTGCTTTGGAGAAGGAGGTGCGGGTACTTATTCTGACGGCAAATTATATACGCGTTCTCTAAAACGCGGCAATGTGCAAAAAGCCCTTCAGCTCTTGGTTGAGCACGGCGCTAAAAGCGATATTCTCACAGAGGCACACCCGCATATTGGCTCGAATAAACTTCCAATGGTGGTACAGAATATTCGTCAAACCATTCTTCAATATGGGGGAGAAGTACATTTTGAGCAATGTGTGACCGATTTTATCCTGAAAGAAGGAAAAATATTAGGGGTCGTGACAGTACCCACTGGCTCCCCTAAAATGGGTGGAGAAGCGACTGTTCCATTCATTGGCAAAAGATCTGCCCTTGAAATGGTTTCCCCTCTCAAGGGCGGGCTGGGGGAGGATTGGTTGGCTGATGCAGTGATCCTCGCCACGGGGCACTCAGCCCGCGATATTTACCGGCTACTTCATGCCAAAGGAATCCGGATCGAAGCCAAGCCATTTGCCTTAGGTGTTCGGGTAGAACATCCCCAACCTCTGATAGACAGTATCCAGTATAAGCAAAATCAACGTTCGGTCGAGCTTCCGGCAGCGAGTTACAGCCTGGTATGTCAGGTGGGCGGGCGAGGTGTTTTTTCATTTTGCATGTGTCCCGGCGGTCTGATCGTGCCTTCGGCCACTGCTCCTGGTGAGATCGTAGTGAATGGTATGAGCATGAGTCGACGGGATTCGCCCTTTGCCAATTCGGGTATGGTGACCTCAGTGGAGCCAGAAGATCTTGCACCCTGGGCAAAACACGGCGTCTTTGCTGCGATGGAATTGCAGACCGAAGTAGAGCAACGACTCTTTGCTGCTGGAGACGGTGGGCAAAAAGGCCCGGCCCTGAGGCTACCCGATTTTATTGCGGGTAAGATCTCACAGAACCTGCCTGGAAGTTCCTACATTCCCGGACTGTACCCAGCTCCGATCCATGAGTTGTTGCCGGATTTTATTTACAAGCGTTTAAAGGAAGGTCTGGCCGATTTTGGTCGACAAATGCGAGGTTTCCTCACCAATGAAGCCAATGTAGTGGCCACGGAAAGCCGCACGAGTTCGCCGATACGGATTCCTCGCGACCCGGCTACACTGATGCATCCAGAGGTGGAAGGACTTTTCCCTTGTGGTGAAGGCGCAGGCTACGCAGGCGGTATTATTTCTGCTGCTATGGATGGGCAGAATGTGGCGAGAAGGGTTGGTAGCTTAGTTGGCTGAATGGTGCGGGTGTTTTAATAGGCCCGGCTTCGTATTTATTGCAAAAATAAATTTTGAATTATTCAAAACCATCTAAGATTTAAAAAAATCTTAGATGGTTAAATTGCGATAATCCAGAATATTATTTGTTGAAAATAGTTACAAATCTACGTTTGAGGTGCCTGCTACTTTGGGATTGTTTTTAACTGCTCCTCAATTTCATGTAGTCGAACTTTCTTGATGGAATCTACCAATAGTGGCAATTGCGTGATTCGGGCTGCTTTGCAAAGACTGTCATGTTCTAATTGCGCTTTAGCAATTTGCGCATTGGCGATAGAGTCTATACGGGTTCGCGTATCGGCATCAATGGGTGTGCTTTGGGAGCCACAGGCCAATAGGAATAGTGCAGAGGCCGTTGCCATACAATGGCTAAACGCTCGGGGAAAACAAAAATGAGCTAATGACATGGCCTTTATTTAAAAGTCTTGTTGCGGTGTCTGGATAACCGATACACCAACCACTAATCTTTAGAATTCTGCGCTGCCCGGATACCTCGGAAAAGCAATCACGTCGCGGATGTTGGTCATACCCGTAACAAACAGGATCAGGCGCTCAAAACCAAGGCCAAAACCGGCATGCGGACAAGAGCCAAAACGCCTGGTATCGAGATACCAGGAAAGTTCATGTTCAGGGATGTGCATTTCCCCCATCCGTTTTACGAGTCGGTCGTACCGTTCTTCTCGCTGAGAACCGCCGACGATTTCGCCGATTCCGGGGAACAGGATGTCCATAGCTGACACAGTTGGCCCTGGAACGCCCTCCTTTGGTTCGTCCTGGCGCATATAAAACGCCTTGATAGCAGCCGGGTAATTCGTCAGGATAACTGGTTTTTTGAAATGCTTTTCTACCAGAAATCGCTCATGTTCGCTTTGCAGGTCGGTGCCCCAACCTTCCACGGGGTATTGAAATTTGCCTTTTTTATTTGGTGTGGAGTTTTTCAGGATGTCGATCGCTTCGGTATAGGTTATCTTGACAAACTCATTGTCGATCACAAATCGCAGTTTTTCGGTCAAGGACATTTCACTGCGTTGCTCCTGTGGCTTTGATTTTTCCTCTTCGATAAGCCGTTCTTCCAAAATTTTCAGATCATCGGCGCAATGCTCCAGGGCGTAGTTGATGACATATTGTAGCATCTCCTCAGCGAGGTTCATATTGTCGTTCAGGTCGTTGAAAGCAACCTCTGGCTCAATCATCCAGAACTCGGCCAGGTGGCGTGTGGTATTGGAGTTTTCCGCCCGGAATGTTGGGCCAAAGGTGTAGATTTCTCCAAGTGCCATCGCGGCTAATTCTCCTTCTAACTGCCCGGAAACAGTAAGGTTGGTACTCCGACCAAAAAAGTCTTTGGAGAAGTCGATCTCTCCGGATTCTGTGCGGGGCGGTTTGTCCAGTTCGAGTGTGGTCACGCGAAACATTTCTCCAGCACCTTCGGCATCGCTGGAGGTGATAACCGGCGTATGCAGATAGAAAAACCCTTTGTCGTTGAAGAATTTGTGAATGGCAAATGCTAATGCATGGCGAATCCGGAATACAGCGGCAAAGGTGTTGGTGCGAAAACGCAGGTGAGCGTTTTCACGCAAAAATTCAAGGCTTTGTTTTTTGGGCTGTAGTGGGAATTCATCCGGGTTGCAATCGCCGAGTATTTCCAGTTCCGTAGCTTTTAATTCTACTTTTTGACCCTTGCCCTGGCTTTCTATGAGCAAACCCTTTGCGGAAATGGCTGCGCCGAACTTAATTCGGGCAAGCGTTGCTTCATCTGTATGTTCAAAATCCACCACTACCTGAATGTTGTTGGAGGTAGAGCCATCATTGAGGGCAATGAATTGGTTGTTTCGGAATGCTTTTACCCAGCCTTTTACGGTGACTTCAGTCCCTACAGGCTCTGTCCGAAGGAGTTCGGCGATTTTTATGCGTTTCATGCTATTGAATAGAATGTGTTATGCTCGACGCTATGTGCTCAGAAAAACACGATATGTTTTTGAAAAAGAGCCGCAAAAGTAGGCTAAACCCTCGATTTTAAAAGGGTATTAGTCGATTTTAAGCGTCTTAACCTTCCCATTAGGCGTAACAAGCATGAATTCTTTCTTAATGACGGTTTTTTCGGCAGAGTTCACCTTGATGTTTTCCTCCATGTCAACCCATTGGGTACTGAAGGCCTGATAACTTTCATATCGGTTGATCGGGTAGACTACCCAGGCATTTTTGGCGCTGACTACAATAGTCGAGTCAAGTCAAACTCCTAACATCTTGTACTGATTTTTAATCTTTTGGAGGTACTTGAATCTGATTTCACGCAGTTGGGAATAAATCTCTTCTGAACTATTGTCAGGAGGTTCTAATTTTGCAACCGAAAATAGCTTTAGCTGTTTAATTCGTCGTTTCGTTTGCGCATGAGGTTAAAGGTCAATGACCAGAAATGACTTGAATGACGAAATAACTCCCTCCTTTGCTCTGGCTTAGGCGGGTAAAAAATGACAAAATTCTATGTTCATCGAAGTTTTTAAAAGTAAAATACACCGCGTCCGTGTTACGCAGGCCGATCTGAATTACATCGGAAGCATCACAATCGACGAAGACTTACTCGAGGCTGCCAATATCATGGAAGGCGAGAAAGTTCAGATCGTGAACAACAATAATGGTGAGCGTTTCGAAACCTATACCATTCGTGGTGAACGGGGCAGCGGGGTGATTTGTCTCAATGGTGCAGCCGCACGTCGCGTGCAGGTAGGCGATATTATAATCATCATTTCTTACGCGTACATGACGCCGGAAGAGGCTAAAGATTTTCGGGGAACAGCGGTTTTTCCGGACGACAACAATCGGCTTGTGAAGGGCGGACAGTAAATTTATAAAAAGCCTTCAATACCGCTTTGGGTCAAACGATTCTACCCCAATACTCGTAGCCTTCCCTCCGGCCATTTCAGACACCAATTTACCGGTAGCTGCAGCCATGCTCAGGCCAAGCATTGCATGCCCGGTTGCAATCATCAGGTTCTCTGTTTTTTTGGCAAACCCGATATATGGCAGCCCATCGGCAGATAAGGGACGATATCCAAACCAGACCTTTTCCTGTATTTTTTCTTTTAGTTTTTTTAAATCAGCTAGTTCTTGGAATGCCGGATCATTGGCATATCCCGGAAAAAAACGCGGTACCGCTTCCAATATCCCCTGTACGCGCGGAAACAGGATCTTGTCGTTCATTGCGCCGATTTCCATCGTGCTGCCGATACGCAGGCGTTTGGCCCAGGGTGTGATTGCTACTTTTGCTTCAAGTAAAATACAGGGATAGTGTAGTAGCTGATTTGGCACATCTACGGTCATGGAATAGCCTTTTCCAGGCATCATCGGAAGATATTCGCCCACCATTTTGGCTAAAGGCTGCGACCAGGAACCTGCTGCCAGGACGACGAGGTCTGGTTTAGTGATAGTCTCACTTATAGTGAGACTATCAGTCTTCCGATATCTGAGTGCTGAAATCATGCCCTTATCCTTTTGAATGTCAACTACTTCGGCATTCCGAATAATTTTTACGCCACGTTTTTCCAGGTGATTGTAAAGCTGACGCATGAGCTCATTTGGGTACAACATTGCATCGTCTTTGTACCAGGCTCCACCGCGTACATCGGGCGGAAGTTCGGGTTCCATCGCCTGGCATTGGGCGCGGTCGAGGATTTCGATCTGAAGCCCAAGTTCCCGACCCGTACGCACATTTTCGAGTTCACCTTTCTCGTATTTGGCAGTCTGGAAATAATTGATGCAGCCTTTGGGTTCGTATTCAAAATGCAATTCGCTGCTTGATTCCCACTGGGCGGTTAGGTCGCGGGAAAGAAGCAATAGTTCAGCCATGGGGCGTGCACTACGGGAGACATGGTCGGCGTTGCAGGCGCGTACGAATTTCATACCCCAGTCCATCAATCCCCAACTCAGCGCGGGTCTCACATAAAATGGGCTTTTTTGTTTGAACATCCACAAAATACCCTGACTAATGACCCCTGGCTGTGCCAAAGGTGCGAAATGGGAGGGAGATAGATAGCCCATGTTGCCAAAAGAGCAGCCTTCTGAGCCGTCGCTACGATCAAGAATGCTTACCTCCCAGCCTTCTTGTTGTAGGTAGTAAGCTGTGCTTAGACCAATGATGCCACCGCCGATGATGATTGCATTCATATTTATTGGTTTATTGATGATTGGTCAACCCGCAATCTAAATCTCCCCATCCACTAATCCACCAATCACCTAACAATCAATTTTTCCCGCTCCGGCCCCGTTGAGATCATTTTGATTGGTACGCCAAGCATTTGCTCCAGTTCATCCAGATAAGCGCGGGCTTCAGAAGGCAGATTTTCAAAATTGCGTATATCGTCCAGGGAGGAATTCCAGCCTTTATAATTTTTAAACAGTGGCTTCACGTCGGTTTGACACAGGTCAAATGGCAGCTGAATGGTTGTTTTACCGCCATATTGATAATGCGTTGCGGCTGCGATCTCTTCAAAAATATTGAGCACATCGATCTTGGTCATACAGATCTCTGTAACGCCGTTGATGAGCATCGTGTAGCGCAATTGCGGAATATCGATCCATCCACAGCGCCGCGGCCGACCCGTGGTGGCTCCGAATTCCATACCCTCTTTGCGGAGCAGTTCGCCCGTTTCATTGTCAAGTTCGGTCGGGAAGGGCCCGCTGCCGACACGAGTACAATAGGCTTTTGTGATACCGATGACCCGTCCGATTTTCTGCGGAGCTACGCCCAGGCCTGTGCAAACGCCAGCGGTGACCGTATTGCTGGATGTTACAAACGGGTAAGTGCCGAAATCAATGTCCAGCATACTCCCTTGAGCGCCTTCCGCAAGAATCTTTTTGCCATTCGAAAGGGCATCGTTCACGAAGTATTCGCTGTCTACCAAGGGCAATTTGCGCAAGGTTGCCAGGCTTTCAAACCAATCCTGTTCTGCGGTTTCGAGGTCGAAGTCTATCGGCGCATAAATTTTTAATAGTTCTAAGTGCTTGGTTTTCAAGGCTTCGTATTGTTCGCGGAAATTAGGCGATTCTACATCCCCAATTCGAAGGCCATTGCGCCCGGTCTTATCCATATAGGTCGGACCAATGCCTTTAAGTGTGGAGCCGATCTTGGCTTTTCCCTTGTGTGCTTCGCTGGCAGCGTCGAGCCAACGGTGCGTGGGCAGGATTAGGTGCGCTTTGCGTGAAACAAAAAGCCGCCGGCTAAAATCCACACCACTTTGTTCCAGATTCCGCAGTTCGCGCTGGAAGGTGACCGGATCCAGTACCACGCCGTTGCCGATGAGGTTATTTAGATTTTCTCGGAAGATCCCTGACGGGACTGTGTGCAACACATACTTGTTGCCACCGAATTTAAGGGTGTGGCCGGCATTGGGGCCGCCTTGGAAGCGGGCTACCATGTCGTAACCTGTGGCAAGATAATCCACAATTTTGCCTTTCCCTTCGTCGCCCCATTGGAGGCCCAGGATAACGTCTATTTTATGCATAAAATCAGATTCGCTGCAAAAGTCGGCAAAAGCCAAAAGTTGGCGGCATCTATTTTTTATTAAACTCCAGATTTCATGTTTTATCTTTGTAAAAAAAAATCGGCTATGAGCGCGCAAGCCCAAACTCAACACCAACCTCTTTTTTTTGTTAGCCAGGACTCCGATGGCGGCTATGTTGCTAAGGCTCCTAAATATGGGATTTATACTCAAGGAGAAACTTGGGAAGAACTCATGGAAATTCTTTTCGGATGATGCTTCCAATCTACGCCGACATCATTCTTCCCCTGGCACTGCCCAAACGAACCTATACGTATTCGATTCCGGAGTCGATAGCCTCCCTCATGCAACCTGGAGTACGGGTAGAAGTCCAGTTTGGCCGTAGCAAACGGTATAGTGGTCTTGTAGAGCGTGTCCATAATGTATCACCGGATTATCAGGTAAAGCCTATTCTTTCTGTGCTGGATGAGGTTACAGTGGTCACACCCCAACAATTTAAGCTCTGGGATTGGATGGCAGACTACTATTGCTGTACCCTTGGAGAAGTGATGTCTGCTGCACTGCCGGGGCATTTAAAATTGACGAGTGAGACGAAACTAGTATTCAATCTGGCCTTTGGCGACAATTTTTTTGACCTTGATGCAGATGAATACCTGATTGCCGAAGCACTTCAGATCCAGCAGGAGATTATTGTAGAAGACGCGCGGAAAATCCTGAATAAAAAAACCGTATTCCCTGTTATTCAACGACTTTTAAATAAAGGCGTGATGTTCCTTCGGGAGGATTTGCAGGAAAAATTCAAGCCCCGGAAGGTCAGTGCGATACGCCTTGCTGAGCCATTTCGAACGCAACCTGATTTGTTGCGTGAAGTATTTGCTGAACTGAGCGGTAAAGAGCGGCAGGTAGAGATTCTCATGGCTTTTCTGGCCCTCGAAAAACGCCATCCCTTTGTACTCAAACAGGATGTGCTCAGTAAAGCGGATGTTTCAGAAAGCTCGCTCAATACGGTGGTAAAAAAAGGAATCCTCGAAAAATACGACCGTGAAGTGAGCCGGCTCAGTGGATATGAAGATGAATTGGTAGAAGCGGATGAGTTGAGTACGCAGCAGGTTCGGGCTATAGAAGAAATCCGAAGCCTCGTGGGCTTTAAAAACCTGTCAGGTTTAAAAGGAAAAAACGTTGTCCTCCTGTACGGGGTAACCGGCAGCGGAAAAACCCGCGTGTACGTAGAGCTCATGCGCGAGGTGATGAAACAAGGCGGACAAGTGCTGTATCTCCTGCCTGAAATTGCCCTCACGACCCAGATCATCAATCGTTTGCAAAAGGTTTTTGGGAATGAAGTGGCCGTGTATCATTCCAAAATAAACACCCAGGAACGGGTGGAAGTCTGGAAATCAGCCGCTGCCGGCAAACCCATTATACTTGCCGCCCGGAGTGGCCTTTTTCTGCCGTTTCAAAATCTGCAACTGGTTATTGTGGACGAAGAACACGATTCGTCTTTTAAGCAATACGACCCGGCTCCGCGCTACCATGCCAGGGATACGGCCATTTTTTTGGCCAATCTATATGGAGCCCAAACCCTGCTTGGCACGGCTACGCCCTCCCTGGAAACCTGGCATAATGCCCAAACAGGCAAGTTCGGATTGGTGGAAATGCCCGAGCGTTTTGGAGGATTAGAATTGCCCTCCATGGAGACGATCGATCTCCGCGAACAAATGAAAAACCGCCAGATGCAGAGCATTTTTTCCACGCCGTTGCTGGAAAACCTGCAAAAGGCCCTGGATAATGGCGAACAGGCGATTCTTTTCCAAAACCGCCGGGGGTACGCCCCCATGCTCGAATGCGAGGTCTGTGGCTGGAATGCCATGTGCCGAC
The DNA here is from genome assembly GCA_947476195.1 of Lewinellaceae bacterium. Lineage (GTDB taxonomy): Bacteria > Bacteroidota > Bacteroidia > Chitinophagales > Saprospiraceae > M3007. The sequence goes on from CANJPT010000012.1 coordinate 22,086, forward strand.
ACTGTGATGTGAGCCTTACCTACCATAAACATACAGACCGCCTGCGTTGCCACTATTGCGGCTATGTGCAGGAGCCGGCCAAAATCTGCCCCGCCTGTGGTTCAGGCAAGATCACCTTCAAAGGATTCGGCACCGAAAAAATCGAAGACGAACTCAAGATCTTCCTGCCCACTGCCCGAATCGGACGTATGGATCTGGATACCGCGGGCACTAAAAGTAACCTCACCGCCCTGCTCAATGATTTTGAAGAACGCCGTCTGGATATTTTGGTGGGTACTCAGATGGTAACCAAAGGGCTTGATTTTGATAATGTTGCGCTGGTAGGTGTTTTGGGCGCGGATGCGCTTACTAAGTTCCCGGACTTCAGGGCAGGGGAGCGGGCCTTTCAACTATTGACCCAGGTTTCCGGACGCGCCGGACGTAAGCATAAGCGTGGAAATGTGCTGATTCAAGCCTTTGATCCCAAGCATCCCGTGGTACAGGAAGTGTTGCAGAGCGACTTTTTGGGCTTTGTTGATCGGGAGTTGAAAGAACGGCTGGAGTTCAAATATCCGCCTTTTACCCGCTTAATTAACCTCGAATTGCGGCATAAAGAGCCCAGGATTGTAAATGAAGCCGCGGTATTTTATGCCAAAGCACTTCGGGCCAAGCTCGGCGATCGTGTGCTGGGTCCTGTGATCCCCAACATTGCCCGGATTCGAAACTATTTTGGGCAGAACATCATGCTGAAACTCGAAAAATCAGGGCCGGTCTTATTGGGGGCAAAGGCTTTGATCCGGCATACTACAGAGGTTATGTTGGGTAGACCGGGATTGAGTCAGGTGCAGGTGGCGGTGGATGTGGATCCGGTGTGAGGGGGATGAATTAGGATTTTCTTGATTTTTTAAGGATTTGAAAGATTTTTGAGTTAACTTTGAAAACAGAAGGATTCAAAACAACTCAAAACTAACCAAATCATGGAAAAAGGTGATCTCACTTACCGGATTAATGGCTGCGCTATTACAGTACACAACAAACTCAAACGCGGCTTCATGGAATATGTCTATTGCCGCGCTTTGGCGATTGAATTGAAGCGGGAAGGCATTCAATTTGAACGAGAAGTTTGGCTTCCTATTCATTACGACAATTTGAAGATTGCCTGGAGACGCTGTGATTTTTATTGCCAGCAAGCAGTGGTCGTAGAAATAAAAGCAAAGGCAATTTTGGCAAATGAAGACATTGTTCAAGCCATCAATACCCTCGAAAGGCTCAACGTAAAAGATGGGCTTCTTATTAATTTTGGGGCGGATAGCCTCCAGTATAAGCACATTTTCAACAACAAATATCGATCGGAAACGGAGTTTCAAAACATCACTTCAGAACAAGTTGGGGAATCGGATGAGGATACGTTTGAATCAAGGCATTACCTCCCCAGTTGGCTTGTCGAAAAGATACAACGGGATAAATTGAGGGGGCAAAAAGTATGAATTAGGGTTTTCTTGATTTTTAAAGATTTGATTGACACAGTTTTCTGAACACTCTCAAGAAAATCAATCCTTCAAATCCTTCAAATCCTTCTCCCATCCTAATAAATCCTGCTTCATAACCCTTAACACCCCCAATACCAACAAAAACTGTCCCCCAATATAAGTCCCCATGATAACCAGTCGTTCTCCATCAAATGGCTGCCCAAATTTAGCCACCGCAAGGGAACTGTCTGAGATCAAAAACAACATCGCTCCTGCCAGCAAGGCCCAAAATGCAGAGTCCGCTATTTTTTCTTTCAAATTTACGACACTTAAGGCCATCACGCTGATGACGCATGCATAGGCTGCAACAGGGACTTTCATGCCTTCCGGTATACCTTTCCAAAGGAAGATCAGGAGGCAGACAGGGAACGCCACAAACGGGGTCGCCCACCAGGGTTTTTGACTTAAAAAACCGTTTTTGAAACTTGTAATGGAGGAAAATGCGCTGATATACAACACATGAGCCAGCAAAAAGTCTCCCAGGCCCAGTAGGAAAAATAATGGACTGGAAAACATCAGAAGCACATCGCCCAGCATTGAAAATAGCAAGGCACCCAAAAGAGCCTTTCTAAGAAAAGAATGCTCGCTTTGCCGACTTGAGGTGAATAACCACACCGCCAATAAAGGCATGAGCAATGGTTTAGTGCTGAAAACCAAGGTGTTATTCGCAAGTGCACTGCCCAGCAGATCTAGCAGGGCGACCGCGAAAAAGGCCAGGCGCGGGAGGTTTTTCATAATTCTAACGCTGCAGTGATCTTAGCCGCCAGATCGCTCATCTCTTCTGCGGAAAGATGCACTTTCGCCTGGCCGCTGAATGTCACATCTGCCATGCTATTGAATGGAAGCAGATGCACGTGGGTATGTCGTACCTCATCTCCAATGACCACGATGCATACGCGCTTACAGGGTACGGCCTTTTTTACGCCCTTGGCCACAAGCTTGGCAAAAAGCCAGAGTCCAGCGTATAACTCGTCTTCCACATCAAAAATGTAATCTATCTCTTGCTTGGTGATGCAGAGGGTATGTCCGTAAGTCTGTGGGCGTACATCCAGAAAAGCCAGATAATTTTCAGTCTCGGCTATCTTGTGACAAGGTATTTCGCCCGTTACGATTTTAGTGAAGATGGAAGCCATATGTTAATCTGATTAATGTGTTTGGAATGTGGTCATTTTTTAAAAAAAACGCTTCTGGTTGCGGCTCATTTTTCGAAGGAGCGGACTGCAACGATAACGGTCTTCCAGGTATTCAACATAGAGTGAATCGAGCTTTTCCACTACCTTTTGAATGCCTATTTCATCAGCCCAACTGAGCAGGCCTTTGGGATAGTTTACGCCTTGTGTCATAGCAAGTTCAATATCTTCCCGGCTGGCTACGCGGAGGTAAAGGGCGTCAGCTGCCTCATTGATTAGCATAGAGAGTATCCTGGTGGCAATTTCGTGGCCTAATGCTTCGTCTTTGGTGGGCTCTGGAAGTGTGGCACCGTTGCGGTAATCGTAAAAACCTCGCCCGCTCTTCCTTCCAAAGTAGTGCGCTTCAACCAGTCGTTTCTGGGTGAATGACGGTTTGTAACGCGGATCAAAGAAGAAGTTGGAAAAGACCACCTCTGTTACGGCGTAGTTGATGTCGTTGCCAATGAAATCCATCAATTCAAAAGGCCCCATGCGGAATCCGCAGATTTCGCGCATTGCCCAATCGATGGTAGCCTCATCGGCAATACCCTCATCAAAAATCCGCAATGCCTCGCCATAGTATGGCCGGGCTACGCGGTTGACAATGAATCCCGGGGTGTCTTTCGCCACCACAGTGGTTTTACCCCAGCCATCGATCAGCTTTTTACCACGTTCGACCACCTCAGGATCTGTCTGCAATCCAGGGATGATTTCCACGAGTCGCATGAGCGGTGCCGGGTTGAAAAAATGCACGCCGAGGATACGTTCCGGGTGCTTGAGTGGCGCACCCATTGCCGAAATAGAAAGCGAGGAGGTATTGCTGGCAAGAATGGTTCCTTTATCTACGATCGCCTCCATACTTCTAAAGGCGATCTGCTTCTGTTCAATGTCCTCCACAATAGCTTCTATAACAATGGAGCAGTTCCGGAACTCACTCATGTGGTCAGTGAATTTTAGGCGACTAAACAATGCATAGGATTCTGCATCGGTCATTTTACCCTTTTCCACCAATGTTTTAAGGGTGGCTTGTACGTTGCGACTTGCTTTTGAAAGCGCGATAATCAGGTTATCGCAGATCACTACATTGTGCCCTGAGGCTGCCGCTACCTGTGCTATTCCGCTCCCCATTGCGCCTGCGCCTAAAATGCCTATTGTGTCCATTACATTTATGTATTTAGCTGTCCCATAAAGTTTGAGGGCGCAAACTTACAAACCCTCTAATCCTCCGTATCTTTTTTGAAGGTTTATCCTTACCTTTGTCTAAGTTTTTGGATGAAATGATCTCCCGCGCAAATAAATCGTTCGTTTGGCTTTGGATGGTGGCACTGCTTTGTGCTTCTGTTGGCGTGAGCGTACAGCAGGTCTACTGCTATTGCCTGGGTAAAACAACGGTTTCGCTTTTTGCAGCAGCAAATACCTGCCATGATGAAAAGCCAGCACTGATCGCGGCGCATTGTTGCTCCAAAAATGCTGTAAAACGCTCCTGTTGTAAAACGCCCGACGCTGAGCAGCAGGGATGTACAAAGCGATCCACCAGGGTTTTTCAGCTCAAAGCTGAATATGAGGTCGCCAGTTCAGGCTTTAAAAAGCTTGACGTCCCTAAACTCCGGGCAAGCGAGCTTTCTTTTTTTGCTTTCTCCTTCTATTCGCCAATTGTTCAAGGGATTGCTTTTCAATATTTTGAACAACCACCGCCTGCCCTTTCCGGACGTCTGCGCTGTCTGCGCTTCGGGGTTTTTCGCTGTTAATTGTGCTTAGAGCTTGTTCTGGAATTGGATTCTGGCCTGCAACCGGCCAATTTTATTTCATCCAGCGTTATCCTGCCTCAAGCGGTACGCCGGATCGCCCGGATACGACTGCAAATTTTGCCTTGCCTGAAATAAAATTTGCTCGCTTTCGGCTCAAAACCAATTCCCGAATAAGAGCTCTTAGTTGAGTGGAAGTAGATTCCACCAACAGCCTCTGAAGCGCCTGCTTTGGGATGTAGCTTTAGTCGAAATACCTGTTTCGGCTGTCACTGACCATACGACTTTACCTAGATATTGGGTGTCGCCGTATTTTAAAAGCAATTTAGCAACCATGAAAAGCATTATTGTACTACTAGGATTTTTAGCCGGATGTGTCATCGGCCATGCTCAGACGGATCCATCATCTCCCAATAAGTCGACAGTTATCATCGGCCTTGTCACAAATGAAAAAGAAGAAATTCTTATCGGCGCATCCGTATTTTGGAAAGATACCAAACAAGGCACCGTAACCGATGCAGAAGGTCGCTTTAGCCTTGCCGCTCGGAATATAGCCGCGACATTGGTAGTCAATTACGTTGGTTATACCGCTGCGGAGGTCGAAGTGCTTCCGGGAGAAGAGAAGATCTGGATAGAAGTCACGGGTGTAACCCAACTGAAGGAAGTGACAGTGCAGGGCAAAGGCTTTGACACCCATATATCCACCCTCGGTATCCGAAATATAGAAAACATCACCAGCAAAGAGCTTCGCAAAGCGCCCTGCTGCAATCTATCTGAAAGCTTCCAGACCAATGGCGCCATTGATGTGACCTACCCCAATGCATTGACGGGGGTGAAGGAGATTCAGCTGCTCGGATTGCGCGGAATTTATAGTCAGTTCATGGTAGAAAACCGCCCCACCATGACGGGCATTGCTACGCCTTATGCGTTTGAATACATTCCGGGTACCTGGCTTAGCGGAGTAGATCTGGCCAAAGGGGCAAGTTCGGTCAAAAACGGGAACGGGGGCATAACCGGGCAGGTCAATGCAGAGATCGTGAAGCCTGACATAGACAAACCTTTGTTTGTCAACATGTTCACCAGCACTGAAGGCCGCGGAGAGGTCAATGTACATTTGAATAAAAAGGGCAAAATGATGCATAATGGTTTGCTACTCCATGGATCTTTTGTGGAAAATGGCTGGGATATGAACCATGATAAATTCAAAGATTCTCCCAACAGACAGCAACTAAACGGAATGTACCGTTGGAAATACGACGGTCCGGCTGGTTGTGCTCAATTCAATGTCCAGGCGCTAACCGATCGTCGCCAAAGTGGACAGTTCAGAGACATAGAAGGGTATTCGGGGCCGCGTTTTGAGATCGATCAGCAGAATGATCGATTAGAAGCCTGGGGAAAGTATGGCAAGGAGGAGCTTTTTGGTAAAAAATTCCTTCAAGTTGGAAACATTGTGGGCGCATCCTGGCATCGCACCCGTTCGAAATTTGGTCCAAACGTCTATGCTGCAGAACAAAAATCGCTGTACGTCCAATCCATTTTTCAGAATATTATCGGGACTACAGATCATAAGATCGAGGTGGCGCCATCCATTCAATATAATGATATACAGGAAAGTGTGAACGAAGGGAACCTGGATCGCCGGGAATTTGTGCCGGGCATCATGGCAGAATACACCTACAGCCGACCCAATTTAAAGATGGAGATTCCGGATCTGGTAATCGTATTGGGTGGCCGGATCGACTGGAACAGCCGTTTTGGCTGGCAGGCCACGCCACGTTTGAGCGCAAAGTATAATTTTACGCAAAAAAGTATAGTACGCGTGTCTGGAGGGCGGGGATTCCGTTCGCCCAATGTCATGGCAGAAAACATTAGTTTGCTGGCCAGTAACTGCAATTTCGTTTACTCCGCTCCGCTTTCTTCCGGGGGAAATGCGCAACTGGGACCTGAAGAAGCCTGGAATTATGGTGTAAACTACACCCGGAATTTTAAGGTTGCGCAGCGGGATGCGAGTTTCAGTGTGGATGTATACCGTACCGATTTTGTACATCAGGTATTGGTAGATGTCGAACAGCCGCCGAGAGATTCCCAGCTTTCGGTTTATTTTTACAATTCAGCAGGCCAATCCTTTAGTAACAGCGTGTTGCTCAACTTTCAGTTCAGTCCGCTGGAGGGTCTGAATGTGAAATTTGCGTTCAAATGGAACGATGTCAGGGCAGAATTTGCAGATGGCAATTTAAAAACGATTCCATTGGTAGCGAAGCAGCGTGGCTTGGTTTCAATAGATTATTCGACCCCAAACAAACGCTGGTCAATGAATACCTACGTCCAGATCGTGGGTCCACAACGTTTGCCCGATAACTCCTTTGTACCGCATGAACTGCGGCATGATTTTTCGCAAATCACCCCCACTTTTGCGCTTTTGAATGCACAGATTACGCGCAAAATAGGCCAGAATTTAGAACTGTATGGTGGGTGTGAAAATATCACGGGTTACCAGCAGCACCATGTGATCATCAGTGCCGAAGATCCGGGGTCGATCTATTTTAATGGTTCTCAGGTTTGGGCGCCTATGATGCGGCAGGTGGGATATCTGGGTGTTCGGTGGTCGCCAAGCGGTTTGTAAAGTCTTAAATATAACTAAAAAAATTTAACAGGAAAACCAGAGAACAGGAAAATATAGAACCTTGCAACATGATTGTAAGACGGCCATTTTTCGTACAGTTTTTCTGGTTACCCGTTCACCCGTTCACCCGTTCAAAAATTTAAAAATTATGAAATTCATTCTCTTTTTCAGCACCATTTTCCTCCTAAACCTCACAAATCCTATCACAGCTACGGCACAAACCAATGCCCCTGCAGGCATGACCTCCAAGTTCAAGGTGTATGGCAATTGCGGCATGTGCGAAAAGCGCATCGAAAAAGCAGCCAAGATCAAGGGGGTTACAAAGGCAGATTGGGATGGAGATTCTCAAATGCTTACCATTCAGTTTAACGAGAAAAAAGTGACTCCAGCGAAAGTCCAGAAAGCAGTTGCAGCCGTTGGACATGACACCGACAATGATCGGGCAAAGGATAAGGTTTATAACAAACTACCAGACTGTTGCCAGTACGAGCGTCCATTGAAGTCCTAATTAAGTTAAGGCTCAGGCAGGGATAAAACTAATTGTCCCTACCATTCAATAATAATAAAAACATGTCAAAATCTTCCAAAAAAGCACTTGTCCTGGGCGCCTCCGGCCTGGTTGGCGGACATCTGCTACAACAATTGCTGGACAGCGATCATTACGACCAGGTCGTGTCGCTGGGCCGACGCCCGCTCGATATTCAGCATCCTAAACTCGTTCAGGAAACCCTCGATTTTGACCAGCCGGATCCTGTCAAAATTGTGGGGGACGACTTGTTTTGTGCCCTGGGCACCACGCTTAAAAAAGCGGGCTCTAAAGCGGCGCAATACCGGATCGATTGCCTTTACCCCTATGAGATCGGTTGCATTGCCAAGCAAAACGGGATACGCAGCTATTTGCTGGTCTCTTCGGTAGGCGCCGATGCCAATTCATCCAATTTTTACCTGCGCACCAAGGGAGATCTGGAAAAACGGATCGAAGGCCTTGGCTTTGAATGTTTTGTAGCGGCAAGGCCTTCTTTTCTGCTGGGAGATCGGACGGAATTTCGCCTGGGAGAAAAGATTGGTATTGTAATGGTTCAATTCCTTGCACCCATCATTCCTAAAAGCTACCGGGGTGTTCAGGCGGCATCAGTAGCGAAGGCCTTGATTCAGGCAGCCAATGGCAATTTAAGTGGGACGCGCTTTTGGGAGAACACTGAGCTGATTGCGGCTATTTGAATCTGAAACACAGGTTGTTTTGAAACACGTAGGCGCGTAGGACCATACTACTGGATATTTTTGTTTTGGCCCCAGACCTATAAGGGTTTTGAAAACCTTATAGGTCTCGATTTTAGAAAATGTCCAGTAGTCTGGCGTAGGACACATAGTTTTTAAAACTTTGACCGCTATGTGACCTATGTGCCTATGTGTTTCATACCAACCCTTCAGCCATTTCAATAAAAAACTCCATCGCCTCCGGATTCCGCATAGAGTCCCGGTTGTACGCCTTATCCAAGGGCTTTCTTTGTAGAACCTTCTTCACAGGCGTTTCCATTTTTTTGCCTGAAATCGTATAGGGAATATCAGGGGTTTCCAGAATTTCATCCGGCACGTGGCGGGGACTGTAGGCGGTGCGAAGGGCCGTTTTGATCTTGTTTTTTAATTCGTCCGTAAGGATTTGGCCGGGATTTAGTGCGACGAAAAGTGGCATCCAGTCTGAGCCATCCGGCCGCTCGAGGTTGATGATCAGGGTGTCCCGCAGTGCTGTGATCTGATCCAGCGCGCGGTAAATCTCTGCCGTACCGATACGTACGCCCTGGCGATTGAGGGTGGCATCTGAGCGACCCAAAATAAGAAGACTGTTTCGTTCCGTGATCTGTATCCAGTCACCGTGCCGCCAGACCTTGGGATAATGTTCAAAATAGGAAGCCTGGTATTTTGACCCATCGGTATCCCCCCAAAAAAAGACAGGCATAGAGGGCATCGGCCTGGTCACCACCATTTCGCCCACTTCGCCTGCGGGTACAGGATAACCTGCTTCGTCCCAGCTTTCCATCGCGCAACCCAGACAGAGACATTGTATTTCTCCCTGATAAACAGGTAGTTGTGGGTTTCCACCCACCCAGGCGGTGCACACATCTGTGCCGCCAGCCATGCTCGAAAGCCAGAGATCAGACTTTATATTTTCGTACACCCAGGCATAGGCTTTTGGTGGTAGTGGAGAGCCGGTGGAGCCGATGCTGCGCAAGTAGCTCAGGTCAAAATCAGCCCTCGGTGAAATGCCCGCTTTCATACAACTGACCAGAAATGGCGCACTGGTTCCAAAATGTGTGATCCTGGTTTTTTCTGCCAGTTCCCACAGCACATTCATGTCTGGATAGCCCGGACTGCCATCGTACAAGACGATAGTAGCGCCTGCCAGCAAGGCGCCCACCGTGAAATTCCACATCATCCAACCCGTGGTAGAGTACCAGAAAAACCGTTCACCGGGACGAATATCATTGTGTAATTGGGTGTATTTGAGGTGCTCCATTAAGTTACCCCCGTGTGAATGCACGATGGCTTTAGGAATGCCAGTAGTGCCGGAGGAATAAAGAACCCAGAGTGGATCTGAAAAAGCACTGGGATGAAAGGCGAGGGATCTATTTTTGGTGGACGCAGTTAAGATGTCGCTCCAGCGGGTGACAGACTGATCAATATTCAAGGTGGCGTTTTCATCTAGAAAAGGAATAAAGATTACCTTTTCGACACTGGGCAGCAGTGCACAGATCTCCTGCAAGGTTTCACGCTTGTCAAAAGCTTTTCCGCCGTAAGCGTAGCCATCCACGGCAATAAATATCCTGGGTTGGATCTGCGCAAAACGGTCGGCCACACTCGCTGCGCCAAAATCCGGTGAACAACTCGACCATACCGCGCCAACCGACATGGTGGCCAGCACAGATACAATAGCATGCGGTGAATTGGGCAAAAACGCCGCCACACGGTCGCCGGGCTGAAGGCCGCTTTCGCGAAAAAAATGAGCCAATGAAGCAGTTTGATCTTCCAGTTCCGCCCAGCTTATTTCGGTCAATGGATGTCGTTCGCTCTGGAAAATGATTGCAGGGCGTTCATTTGTTTTTTGCCTGAAAATATGCTCGGCATAGTTCAGGGTCGCGCCTTCAAACCATTTATAATCGGGCATATGGTCGCCTGAAAGCACTTGCTTGTAAGGGGCATGGTGAATTATTTTAAAAAAGTCCCAGAGGCTTTCCCAAAAATCTTCGAGATGATCAGTGCTCCATTTCCAGAGGGCCTGATAATTGTCAAAGTACAGGTTTTTTTCCTTCGCCAGCCATTCGGTATAGCGGGCAAGGTTGCAGTCGCGCAGAAGCTTGGCAGAGGGTTGCCAGAGAAGTTTGGGTAGCGGTGTATTGGTGTCGGACATGGTGGGCAAAAATACGTTGCGGAACGGTTGCAGTTCAGCACTTGCGGCGCAAAGTTCAAAACTTTGGGAGAGTGCGAAGTGTTTGCTTATATTTGTCCAGCAAAAATTTAAGCCCATGAAAGAATATACGGTGACCAATACACGCCCGATGACCGTGGAGGAGTACATCGAGTTTGAGGAAAACTCAGAAGTGCGCCATGAATTTATTGAAAATCAACTTTACCCAATGCCTGGAACTACTGATGACCACAATGATATTTGTATCAACCTCACGCAACTACTCAAAATGCTTTTGAAAACGATTGGGAAATTCAAAGTACATCAGGAAAACGTCAAAGTCCAAATATTGCACGAAAAAGACTACACTTACCCGGATGTGATGGTGGTCTCAGATCCGCAAGATTTTGATGCCCGTTATATCAAAAAATACCCACCAGTTATATTCGAAGTTATTTCCAAAACTACCCGCATGGATGACCAAGTGGACAAATTCATCCGTTATAAAAACATCGCTGCGCTGCAAAACTATATATTGGTAGATTCCGAAAAAGTATTGGTAGAAGTGCGTTGTAAAACCACAGAAGGTAATTGGGAGGCCAACACATACCTGAGGTCTGACGGGCATTTCCCGATACCAGCCCAGGGCATAGACCTAAACATAGAGGACGTGTACGAAGGAGTCAGCTTCTTATGAACCACCTCGCTCATTGCTTCCTTTCCTTTGGGGACGAAGATCTCTTGCTAGGTAATTTTTTAGGCGATGTTGTGAAAGGTCATAATTGGAAAAAGTATCCAAGGCCCGTCCAGCGAGGTATACTCCTGCACCGGACCATTGATTTCTTTACAGACAATCATCCGCTCACGGATCGATGCGTAGCGCGTATCCGGCCTTTTGCCAGGCGGTATTCCCCCCCTTTTGTCGATATTCTGTACGATCACCTGCTGGCAATACATTGGGAAAAACATACTATGGAGCTATTTGAGGACTTTGCACAGAATACCTATCTTCAACTGGGAAACAGGGCCTCTGAAATGCCGCCCATCCTTCAGGAGCGCCTGCCAAAAATGCTTGCCGGGAAATTCTTACACGGCTACAGGAATCGGGAAGGATTAGACTGGGTATTGAACCGGTTTACACACAGGCTTACTGGTCAATTTGACTCTCAAGCCATTTCAGATGCTTTTTTTGAGGAAATTGATGCGTTTTCAGAAGACTTCAATGGCTTTTTCCCTGATTTGGTGGCGCATGCCAGACTTTTTTTAGCGCAAAACAGGTAGTTTTGCACGGTGCAGATGCTTCTCAAAAACATACTTTCCGGACTTTGGTGCTTGCTTGCAGTCAGTGCATGGGCACAACACACCCCCCGTTTGCGCAATTTCCAGCCCGGCGATTACGAGGCTCAAAACCAGAATTGGTCTTTGGCGCAGTCGCCCGAAGGCTGGCTGTACGCTGGAAATAACGGGATGCTTATGGAGTTTGACGGCTCCCGTTGGCGGCATTTTGCACTGCCTGAAAAACAAGCCATTCGTGCCGTTGGGATTGGCCGTTCCGGAGAGATCTTTTGCGGTGGTTTTGCAGAATTCGGCTTTTGGGCAAAAGAGGCTTCGGGTCAATTGAGTTATACGTCATTGAGTGCACAATTGGGGGAAGGACAGATAGGCAAGGAAGAGATCTGGCACATTTTAGTATTGCCGGAGTATGTCCTTTTTCAGTCCTTTTCAACGCTTTATAAATATGATTATCATAAGGTTGTGCCAATAAAGCCCCCTAATGCGATCATGTTCGCACAATTGGTAAACGGGCAGGTCGTGCTGCCAGTCATTGAGCGAGGCTTGTATGCGTTGCTGCCGGATAACACCTTTCGGGAATTGGCTGGTTCGACGGTTTTGAAAGACAAGATCGTACAGTTTCTCGTGTCAAATGGGACTGGCGGGATTTGGGCGGGTACTTCCAGTGACGGTATTTTTGAGCTTCAGGGCGGCCAATGCAAACCCTGGAACAACCCACTCAATGAGGTGTTTCGCAAAAAACAACTCAATAAAGCGGTCGCCTTGCGGGACGGCGGCTGGGCATTTGGAACCATTCTGGATGGTAGTTATATTCTGTATTCCTCAGGCAAATTGCGAAGCCATTTGCACCGAGAAAATGGCCTTCAGAACAATACAGTATTGGCGCTTTTAGAAGATCGGGATGGCAACCTCTGGCTGGGCCTCGATCGGGGCATTGATTTTGTCGCCCTGCGCTCACCCCTTACTTTTTTTACGGATCAAACGGGTAAAATTGGTACGGTCTATACGGCTGCTGTATACAAAGACTATCTGTATATTGGCACCAATCAGGGTGTCTTCAGAGCCCCGTATCCGTCACCCCTTTATCCGTCTCCTTTTACTTTGGTAGAAGGTTCTCAGGGGCAGGTGTGGCAGCTTCAGGTATTTGACAATCAATTGATCTGTGGCCATAACAGTGGCACCTTTCTGGTGGAAGGAAATGCAGTACGAAGGATCTCCAATATTACAGGAGGCTGGTGCACGATCAGAATGCCAGGACATCCCAATACGCTTTTACAAGCGACCTATACCGGGTTGGTATTGTATGAAAAGCAGGCCAGGGGCAGCTGGGCTTTTGCCGGGCGAATCGGCGGTTTTGGCGAACCGTTAAAGAAAATAATCTTTGACGCGGCAGGAAATATTTGGGGTGCGCATCCTAATAAGGGGCTTTTCCGACTTCGATTGAGTGATAACCTTTTGCAGGTTCGGGAGTTCAAAACCTTTACCCGTGATGATGGGTTGGCGACGGACTTTCAACTTGGACTGAGTCTCTTGCCCGACAGTCAATCCGCCGTAGTTGTGGTCAATACCTTCCCAACGGCCCTTCTTCTGCAAAATGATTCGGGATATACCACTTTCGAGCCCATCAATAAACCGCTTGCCGCGAGGAAGTGGTTGCCCGGCCGGGACGAGGAGCGGTTTGGACTCGACGGGAGTGGGCTTTGGCTTTTGAAGACGGATGGACGCCTTCAAAAGATCCCGCTGGCGCTGGTGCCTTCTTTTGAGAATGTGGAAACGCTCTCCAGTGGTGAATATCTTTTCTGTCTGGAAAATGGCTTTGCACTACTCAATCAAGATTCATCCGCATCAGAAACCAGTCCGCATGTCCTTCCTGCTACCGTTATCAGCAGGATGAGAACAGCTGATAATCAATCGTTTTTGCCGGTAGAAGGCTTGACATTTACTTACAGAAATAACAGCCTGACTTTTCAATTTGCCCAACCGTTTTACGAACATCCGGTTCGGTTTTCATGGTTTTTAGAGGGGTTTTCTACATCCTGGTCCTCTTGGGCAATTATGTCAGAAAAGGAATTTACCAGCCTTCCTTCTGGTCGTTATAGCCTTCGCATAAAGAGTGAGATAGGAGGGGAGGAGGCCGTAATTTCATTTCGTATTGAGCCACCCTGGTATGGTTCTGTATGGGCATTTATTGGGTATACGCTCGTCTTTTTCGGCATGCTTTGGTTGTTGGAAGTATTCAATCGGCGACGTTTGGAGCGACAACGTGAACGCCTGGAAACCGAAAAGGAAAGAGAGATCCTGGTCCTGGAGGTAGAAAACAAAAGTCGGGAACTTTCAAACGCAGCTTTCAACTTAATTCGAAAGAACGAGGCGCTGCAAAGTCTGAAAGATAATTTGTTGGATGCTAAAAATGAACCTCGTGCGCTCTCCCGGATCGTCCGGGAAATTGATTCCCACCTGGAGGGAGACCATGATTGGGAGATATTTGAAGAGTCATTTAACCGCGTGCACGATGATTTTTTTAAACGACTGATGCAGACCTTCCCGGATCTTACACCCGGAGATCTCCGCCTGGCGGCCTATTTAAAAATGAACTTATCGTCAAAAGAGATCGCGCCGCTACTCAATATCTCTGTCAGGGGAATCGAAAACAAGCGGTATCGATTGCGCAAAAAAATTGGTTTGCCGGAAGAAGCAAATCTTACGGAGTTTATAATGGCATTCTAAGCGTTTTTTTCAGGTTTTGAGGGGCTAAAAGGGGTTTTCACACAGCCCCACGATGAAGCAAGGATGGACATCGAGGATAACCCAAATGCAATGTTGTCGCGGGGTTGTGTGAAATAATAAGGACCTGCTACAAATTTTTAGCGCTTAGAACGTCTTTTCCAGCCCTACCACAAACATTTGCGGAATCCCTACTTTGATCCCCTGTGGTCTGCGAGAAGCAATGTACCGTTCGTCGGTCAGGTTTTTTACAGAGCCCGACACACTTATTTTCCATACAGGGATATGATATCGCATTGAAACATCCGCAACAAAATAAGCCGGTATTTTGCCAATGCGTCCATCTGGGCTGGGTTCGCTGGTATTCAGATCATTGGAAAACTGGCTGGAAACATAGGAGCTGCTCATTTGGAATTCCAGATTCCAGGGTGCAATAAAACCAATGGTTTGGGTGCTCAGCCATTCAGGGGCATAAGGCAATTTGTTGCCCTTAAGATTTACCAAGTCTACCCCAACATAACGGTCTGAGTTATAAGTTGCCTGCGCGTAAGTGGCGTTGCCTTGCCAGTAAATGGAATAAGTTGAGCCGAATAATTTTCCAAAATCAATGCGTAAAGATGCTTCTGCACCCAGGTGTTTGGTTCGGCCGGCATTGGTATAGCCACTCCCGGAGCCTCCCGAAGACTCCGATGCCGGGATCACTTGTTTGTCAAAATCCAGAAAAAAACCGGTCAGCTCACCCTCCACGCTTTCAGACAATACACTGCGTATACCCAGTTCATAGTTCCAACTTTCCTGGGCGTCCAGTGGAAAGACCTCCCCTGCAGTGGATACAGAATTTTTGATCGCAGGCGGTGCAAAACCCTTGTGAAAGCCTCCAAATATCGTGACTTTTTTGTTGAAATTATAATTGAATCCCAAGCCTGGAATCAGGGCACTGACATGGCTGGGTGCTGTAATATTGGTGTCGCGGTAGGCTCCGGAGCTGTTTTTGTACAGATAGATGCTTCGTTCAAAATGATAATCTTCCACCCTTAAGCCTGTAGTAATACTCAATTGTTTGCCAAGTGAAAATTTGTTCTGGATAAAACCACTCCACGCAAGGCCAGGGCGTACTTCATCCCGTACCAATGTCCCGGATAATGCATCAGGGCGTTTCCCCAGTACTTCTTGCTCCCGGGCTTGCTCTGAGAGAACACGTACGCCTACATCCATCTGACTTTTTTGCCGGCCCAATGTATAGTCCCAAGTCAGTTTCGTCTCTGCTCCCCCTACCATAAAACCGCGGTTGCGATAAAGCGTCTCATTGAGCATAAAGACCGCTCCACCTGGGATGTTTGTATCCCCCCAGATAATACCGGTTTGATTGGCGGTATTCGGGTTGACGGAAAACCCCTGTCTCCGCCAATTACGGCTGGTAGTATAGGTATATGCAAGGGTGGTCAGTTTTAAGTTTTTGGAAATGAAATACTTATGGGTTGCATTCAAGGCATACCGCCGCACTTTTAACTGATCATCCGGAGCCATGACCGTGTAGTATTCACCATGCTCAAACATAGGTTGTGTCAGGCCAATATAGGTGGCATTCGAAGTCTCATCATACAACTGAATTTTTAGTCCAAGGGAAGCTTTATGACCCAGAATAAACCTGAACTTTGCATTCAGATCGTGTACATTAAAGCCGGTCACTCCGATTTGATCGGCCTGTTTGTACTGGTATTGAACCGCCATACCTGTATTGCCAAGCGTTGTTCCATATCCTAATCGGCCCCCAAAAAAACCTCCTGACCCTCTGTTGATTGCGAGGCTGGTTTCTGAAGTACCAGGAGGGTCTGCTGTGATATAGTTGACTACGCCTCCAATGGTCCGTGGGCCAAACATGATCTGACCACTGCCTTTCACGATCTCCAGGGCCGACATCCGATCCATGGAGGGGGTATAATAGAGCTCTGGCTCGCCATATGGATTGAGTTGTACTGGAATACCGTCTTCCAGTACCAGCACATTGGCGCTTCGGTCCGGATCAAGGCCGCGAATGCCGATGTTTGCACGCAGGCCGAGGCCCTCTTCATCTACCACATTGACCCCGGGAAGTTTACGAAACACCTCGTTGCCGCTGATCGGATTGATCCGGCGCATCTCAGCAGGATTGATATAAGCAGCTGAACCCGGCACACCACTTAAAAGGTGGTCTTTTTGGGCAATGATGGTGATCTCCGATGCTTCGATCTGGATTAGGCTATCAGCACCAGTTACCTGCGCATGGGAATGATTAAGGGATAAGGTGATTGAAAAAAGGAGAAGAATTGCGGCTTTCATGTTTAATGTTATTAAATTTTATTTAGACTGTTTAAATTTAACGACAAATGTACTCTCCTAATTTATTCTACCAAATGGATAGGGCAATTTGTTTTGCTACGCATCAATATCACCTTGAACAGTGTAGGTATCAGGGCCGAGAATTTGTATCGGACCCTAACCTTGGGGCAAAAAATAAAATGATAAAACGCTTCCCACAAGTTTTGCTGGTTCGGAATGACAGCTTAAATAATGTAAATTGATTGATTTTTGATCGGTTTTGACCAGTTTTTGGCATGGCGTAGTAGTGGTGAGGTGTTTTTTTCTTTGAGAAGGGACTAGTTGTCATAATTTCATGCTGTCAAAAAAGAGGCTGTCCCAATAATTTTCTGAATCTAAAAAAGGAAGCCAGATTGTCCAAGTCACAATATGAATCAAACTTGCTATACGCTTCTCTTACTTATTTTTGTCAATTCATGTGCGGTGGCTCAGTTGCCATCCATTCCAGTGGGGCTTACCGCTACAGGTTTTGAAAGGCACATTGAATTGACCTGGCAAGCCAATACTGCATCGAATGTGACAGGGTATAAAATCTATCGTTCTAGCAATGGAGGGGCTTCCTTTGATTTTTTTAAGCAAGTTGGGAAAGAACCGATCACAACGGACTGGACCGGCGATGAAGGACTAAATCTGAGCCGACAGTACCAGATCACAGCCATGGCAAGTTCGGTAGAAAGCTCAATTAGTCCCGCCGTAGTAGGCACTACTCAGTCGTTGAGCGATGATGCACTGTTAGACATGACCCAACGTGCCACCTTTCGTTATTTTTGGGATTATGCACACCCGGTAAGCGGCCTTGCCCGGGAGCGCTCTAATGGTGATCCCAATATTGTAACTACCGGAGGTTCCGGTTTTGGTATTATGGCGATTATCGTTGGGGCGGAACGTGGTTGGGTGACCCGGGCTGCAGCGTTGGATAGACTGGTCCAGATTGTCTCTTTTTTGCAATTTGCAGACCGGTTTCATGGCGTTTTTCCACATTGGATGAATGGCACCAATGGCAATGTAATCCCGTTCAGCCAGTATGACAATGGGGGTGATTTGGTTGAAACAGCCTTTATGATGCAAGGTCTTCTCGCTGCCAGGGCGTATTTTGATCAAAACACGCCACTCGAATCAGCACTCCGCGATGTCATCACAGGTCTTTGGGAAGAGGTGGAATGGGATTGGTACCGTAAAAATAACAGTGGAGTGCTTTACTGGCACTGGTCGCCCAATTACGGCTGGCAAATTAATTTTGCTTTGCGGGGCTTTTATGAGGCCCAGATTGTTTACATTCTTGCAGCAGCTTCACCTACCCATCCGGTACCCGGGAGTCTGTACCAAACCGGCTGGACGTCCTTAAATTACGCTAACAATAGTATTCACTTTGGCCGAAAAATTTATTGCGGGCCGTTCGGTGGCGGGCCAATGTTTTTTGCGCATTACTCCTACCTGGGTTTTGACCCGCGTGGACGAAAAGATGCATTTTGCAACTACTTTGTCCGCAATCGCAACCATGTACTCATTCAGCAGTCCTATTCAATAGCCAACCCTGAAAGCCATTTGGGCTATTCCGCGGATTGTTGGGGCCTCACCGCCTGCGACGGTCCGAACGGATACTCGGCACATGATATTTATCCGTCCAATGATGAGGGGACGATTGCACCTACTGCAGCACTTTCCAGTATGCCGTATGCGCCTCAGGAATGCCTCGCAGCACTCCGTTATTTTTATCGGGAACAAGGGGAACGATTGTGGGATTCCTATGGCTTTTACGATGCCTTTAACCTGGATCAAAATTGGTTTGCCAGCGCTTATCTTGCCATTGATCAGGGGCCTATTATTGCGATGATCGAAAACCATCGTACTGGTTTGCTCTGGCAACTTTTCATGAAAAATCCGGAGATCGCACCAGCCTTGCAAGCGCTTGGATTTCAGGCAGATAGTTCACCTGCGGAAGAAGCTTTTATAGCAAAAAACGGATTTGACGTTTTACTTTTCCCTAATCCATTACCTGCTGATAATGGTGAATTGAACCTTGAATTTTCCCTGCTCCAAAAACAAAAAATGACTGCTCAGATCCTGGATGCACAAGGGCGGGTACTTCAGATCTTATTTCAGGACAAAGAGATGTCTACGGGCGTTTTTCAGGAGAAATTTCAGGTGAAGCACCTGCCACATGGGGTGTTTTTTGTTGAAATAAAAAATGGAACTGGCGGGAGCTGGGTACAAAAACTTGTGACAGCATAACTTAAATTGTAACTAATTCATTTTCAAACATAACCATTCTAAAAAGAAGTGCGTATGAAAAATTTCTTTATCACAACCTTACTTTTGGTATTTGGCTGCCTGGGACTTAATGCCCAGGTAACTTACGAAGACTTTGAAGGAGGCGCCGCCGACCTCGGCTGGGCCGGTCTAAACGGTAGCTACAACGGAGCGGTCGTTAATCCAGACCAATCTGGTATCAACACCAGTACCGGTGTAGGCTCCTACACCAATGCTGCGGCTTTTGACTTTTGTTTTGCGTTGTACACTTTCCCTTCGACCTTAGATATCAGCGAGTTCAACCAATTCAAAATGAAAATCTGGTCGCCTACAGCACCTTGTAAAGCCCTTCTGAAACTGGAAGGTTCTGGAGGTCCGGCGGTAGAAAAAATCGTGGATATCACGGTAGCCAATCAATGGGTTGAATATACCTTCGACCTATCTGCAGGCGCAGGCTACACCAATTTGAAAACGATTTTGGTCTCTTTCAACTCTTTCGTTTTGGGTGATGATAAGACCTACTATTTTGACGATATTCGTGCTGAAAAAGCAGAAATTTGTCATGAAACTTTTGAGCCAGCTGCTTCTGCAAACTGGATTGGTTTGAATGGTACTTTTAATGGTGCAATCGCGAACCCCGGCGTTGATGCCGTAAACGGCTCTGCAACGGTAGGTTCATTTACCAATAACCCTGCGGAAGCTTACAATTTTGCCTTTGGAACCTTTGCTGCGCCACTTGATCTGAGCGTTTATAACCAATTCAAAATAAACGTTTGGCTGCCTGCTGCTACCAAGGTTTTATTTAAAGTGGAAGGCACTGGAGAATCTTTGGAGCAGACAAAATATGTCGCCGTGGGTGGAGCCTGGCAACAGCTTAGCTTTGATATGTCAGCAGCTAAAGCTTTTACGACCATTACTAAGATCCTCATCGTATTTAATCCGGGAGCTACAGGAGACAACAATACGTACTACTTCGATAACATTTGTTCGAATCCAAATGCTTGTAATGGCGTAGTCCCTGATCCTGAAATTATTGACGATTTTGAATGCAACCGGAATGCATCCTATACTGGTGACTGGAGCGCCCTTTCTGTGGTGGCCAATCCTGCACCAACAGGTGACAACAATTCCTCTAAAGTGGGTAGGTTTGAAGACCCAAGTGGAAACGGTACAGAATATTCTAATTTGTCCATTGGCTATGCAGACCCGATTGATCTATCAGTTCGCAATCGTTTCTCCTGCCAGGTTTGGGCGCCCAAGACCGGCAATCTGCTAATCAAACTGGAAGGTGGTCCAAACGCACCCATGGAAGTTGGCACGCAGGTCACAGAGCTTAACAAATGGGTGACCTATACCGTAGACTTTAGCAGCCAGATCGGCAAAGGCCACAAGAAGTTTGTCATCTTCTTTAATGCCGGCGTCAATGGCGAACCAGGCGATGTCTATCACATCGACAACATCAAGCTTTCAGCTGCTCCTACGGCTCCACCACTGGAAGATTTTCAGGATGGTGTTCATCTGGGCTGGCAGTCGCTGGAGCAAAATGACGTGATCCATGGTGTATTCCAGGGCCCGGTGGCTAATCCAAATCCTAATGCAGTGAATGGTTCTACACAAGTGGGCTGTTATGCAAAAGGCAGCTCTGCGTTTTCCACCTTGCAAGGTATTTCGCTGACTAATTTTGATCTGTCTGTTTATGGTCAGTTTAACCTGGACGTACTCAGCCCGGCGAGCGGTGGTAGCGTTACGCTTCTTTTGAACTCTCCTACCGAAGGTAACAAAGAGGCAGAGGCAACGATCACTACACCAGGCCAATGGGAGACCCTCAGTTTTGATTTTTCGGCGTTTAGTGGAATCACTAATTTTAGTGAAGTGCGTATCATTTTTAATGCAGGAACGGCCAGTGCTGGTCAGATTTGGTACTTTGATAACCTTGCACAGACGAAGGTTACGATTGATCCTTGTGCAGGGGTATTGCCTGTTGCCAACATCATTGATGATTACGAATGCCAACGCAACTATACGCAGATATTCTATGGAGCCAGCGATCTTAAAGTAGTGAACAATCCACATCTGGCCCCTGAAAACGGCTCACTAAAAGTGGGTGAATATACCGATCCTTCAGGCGGAGGCACCGAGTTTGCTGGCATTGGCATTGAGTTTCCTGCCCCTCCGGATCTGAGCCTTTTCAATCACCTTTCCATGCAGGTTTGGGCGCCGGCTGACAATGTTCCATTCCTGTTTAAGCTGGAAGGCAGTGGCCCGGGAAACGAGGTTTTCGATACCTTGCCACAGGGAAACAAGTGGTATAAATTTGACATCGACTTTAGCGGTGCAGTAGGTACACAACATACGAAGCTTGTAATATTTACCAATGTATTAAGTGCCACCGGCGGCGGCACCTATTACTTTGACAACATCAAATGGTCACGTGCCGGCTACAATGGATGTATCCTTGATAATGAGACAGCACTGACTACTTTCGATTTTAAATACTTCGCCAACGCAGCTCTTGAAAACACTTTTGCTGAGGTCATTGACAATCCAAATCCTTCCGGGATCAATACCAGCAGTAAAGTGGGTAAATTCATTAAAAAAGGCGACGCATTGCCGTTTGCCGGGATGTACACCAATCCGGATCTGGAGGCTCCAATTGATTGGAAAGGCTTGAAAACAGTGAAGGCCAAAGTCCACATGGATCACATTGGCAACTTTGCGGTAAAGGTGGAAGGCTCCCAGACGGGTGCGTCCCCGCTTGAACTAAAAGTCCCCAATACATTGACCAACCAGTGGGAAGAACTCACTTTTGATTTCTCAGCGGTACCGGATAATGGCGAATACCGTCGTTTGACCTTGTTCTTCGACCTTGGAATTGATGCTACAGGCAGTGACGTGACCTCTTACTACGATGATATCGTAATAGGCGCCGGCAAGTGTGGTTCTGTAGGTACGTTCAGCCCGGCCGAGGTGGTTGCTATGCGCGTATCACCCAATCCAACGGCTGATTTTCTTTTGGTTGAAAACATGGAAGGTGTAACCCGGCTTGAAGTATACGACCTGTTTGGCCGCCGTCTGGCACAGGCAAGTACTTCCGGAGATACTTATACTGATCTTAACGTTTCACAGTTTCCTGCTGGTATGTACTTGTTGAGTGGTTACGACCGTAATGGTGCACTGGTGAGTAAAGCCAAGTTTGTGAAAAAATGAGTTTAGTTTGACTTGCTGTCTGTATTGACGGCGACTGCACCAGATTAAAACGTCCATTATCAGGGCGTATTCAGGCGGTGGCTTTTGGGCTACCGCCTGAATTTGGACAGTAGCGTTGAAGTAGGTGTGGCAAGGTTCTCCGGTTACTTTGCTTGCGATTTGTTGAACCATTTCTATGAAAAAAATCTCTCTTATTTTTTTGCTCGGGTTAATGGCTTGCCATTCAGCGCCGGCACAGATGCCGTCAGCTACCGACAGGGTGGATAAGCCTCCATTTAACTTGGACGAGGTGCAAAAACGGCATTTTTTATTCTTTTGGGAATTGGCGAACCCCGTCAATTTTCAGGTTCCGGATAGGTATCCAACCGATAATTTTTCAAGTATTGCGGCCACTGGTTTTGGGCTCTCTGCCTATCTAGTAGGAGCAGAACGTGGTTGGATCACGCGCGCTCAGGCTGTAGAACGGGTACAAAAAACCCTCGAATGCTTAAAGAACTTGCCACAAGGCCCTGATGCCAGTGGCGTAGCCGGCTATCGTGGCTGGTTCTATCATTTTCTGAACACTCAAACCGGGCTTCGATATAAAACCGTCGAGCTCTCGAGTATTGACACAGGTTTGCTCATGGCAGGAATCTTGTCCTGCATGACCTATTTTGATCAGAATAATCCAACCGAAGAGGCCATCCGCCAAACTTCCGATTTCTTGTTTCGCCGCGTAGAATTTGACTGGTTTTTGAACGAACAAAATCGCCTGAGCATGGGCTGGTTTCCAGAACGTGACGGATTTTTATCTGCTGAGTGGCATGGCTACAATGAAGCTATGATCCTCAATATCATGGCACTGGGTTCTCCAACCCACCCCGTTCCAGCAAAAAACTGGCAAAAATGGTGTGATACATACTTTCGCGCTGAATTCCAGGGGCAGGATTATGTGAATTTTGGTCCACTTTTCGGACATCAGTACAGCCATTGCTGGATCGATTTTCGGGGTATTCAGGATCCTTACATGCAAAAGGCCGGGTTCGATTATTTTGAAAATTCCCGCCGGGCTACGCTAGCACAACGGCAATATGCGATCAAAAATCCTGGCAAGTTCAACGGTTATGGCCCCAATATCTGGGGGCTTACCGCTGGCGACGGACCAGATGCCGAAGTGCTACACGAAGGGAAAAATATTTTTTGTCCCGGCTACAGTGCGCGTGGCGTAGCCATTGATTATCAAGAAGATGACGGTACTATTGCCCCTACTGCGGCAATCAGTTCGCTGCCATTTGTACCGGAATTTTGCCTGCCTACCCTTGAAGCGATGTGGAATCGCTGGCCTGTGGGTAAATACGGGTTCTTTGATGGGTACAATGAAACCTTCACTGAGACCAGCCGTTCCCCCAATGCCCAGCCCGGTTTTCCATTTTGGGTCGATAAGGACTACCTTGGTATTGACCAAGGTCCTATCGTACTGATGATGGAGAATTATCGCTCCGGGTTTCTTTGGGATTTGATGAAGCGCAACCCGTATATCGTACAGGGACTGAAACGTGCTGGTTTTACTGGTGGCTGGCTTGCACAAACGGATATTGCCAAACGGACCCAAGCCTTATCCTTTACAGAGGGAGAAAATGTCAAAATTAATCCGTCGATTCCGATCGATCCGCAAGGCTTTTTTCAAAGATCTATATACAAGGACAAAACAGGGAATAGCCTGCCATACCAGCTAATGACACCTTGGCAAAAAGCCCCCAGCCACCAATCAACAGCGACCAACTACCCCCTGGTTATTTTCCTTCATGGCTCTGGCGAACGTGGTACGGAGAATCACGAGCAAATGAATAATGGCGTATTTGCATTTTGTGAAAAATGGATGCTTGAACAACATCCGCATTACTTATTGGTACCTCAATGTCCCCCGGATATTCGATGGGGTGGCAGTAATAAAGACTGGCAAACGCTATATCAGGCAGACCCGACAGTGCCTGGACGTATGGTTTTGGAATTGGCAAAAAAAATGCTTCGGGAGCACCCGGATATTGACCCCGATCGGGTGTATATCACAGGATTGAGCATGGGCGGTTTTGGCACGTTTGATCTGTTGGCTCGCAGCCCCGACTTGTTTGCTGCCGGACTGCCCCTTTGCGGTGGCGGTGACCCGGTCTATGCCGATAAAATCAAAAATATACCCCTTTGGGTATTCCATGGTAGTTTGGATGATGTAGTGAACCCCCGATGTTCAAGGCAGATTGTGGCTGCCCTGGAAAAATTGGGCGGGAACGTGAAATACACGGAGTATTCAACGATGCACCATGATATCTGGAATGTCACGTACTACAATCCTGCGGTGTTAGAATGGCTGTTTGCACAGCACAAGTAACCCGGAACGCAGTTCGGGGACAAATAAATACACTGATTTATCCTAAAAACGAAAAGATTGAACATCTTTCATGCAAAAAATGATCTATTTAAGACTTATTCCAACGCTATTGCTCTTTTTGAGCATCCAGTTTTTAGACCCGATTGTTGCACAAAATTACCGCCCCTCCAAAGGCATCGAAGCACGCGTGAATGCGCTGCTTGCTAAGATGACTCTGGATGAAAAGATCGGTCAGCTTACGCTTTACACTACCGACTGGGGAAGCACCGGGCCGACCATCCGCGAGGGTTACAAAAATGATATCCGTAGTGGTGCCTGTGGCAATCTCTTTAATTGTCATACCATCGGTTTTGTCCACGACCTTCAAAAGGTGGCCGTCGAAGAAACCCGTATGAAGATCCCGCTGCTTTTTGGTTATGATGTAATTCATGGTTATAAAACAATTTTCCCCATTCCGCTGGGCGAGGCTGCCAGTTGGGACCTGGAGGCCATCGAAAAATCTGCCCGGGTTGCTGCGATTGAAGCTACTGCAGCGGGCCTGAACTGGACTTTTGCGCCTATGGTAGATATTGGCCGCGACCCCCGCTGGGGCCGGGTAATGGAAGGCGCAGGCGAAGATACCTGGCTGGGCTGCCGTATTGCAGAAGCCAGGGTACATGGTTTTCAAGGTAAAAAACTGGGCGATACCGATGCTATGCTCGCTTGTGTAAAACACTTTGCCGGATATGGAGCACCCATAGGCGGGCGGGAATACAATACAGTGGATATGAGCGAGCGGTACTTTCGGGAGTATTATTTGCCAACCTATGAGGCAGCCGTAAAAGCTGGCGCTGCAACGGTGATGACTTCCTTTAATGATTATGATGGGGTGCCTGCTTCCGGAAATAAATACCTGATAGATGGTATTCTGCGCAAAGAATGGGACTTTCAGGGCTTTGTGGTCACAGATTATACCAGTACCAATGAAATGGTAAATCATGGTGTGGTAGTTGATGAAAAAGAGGCGGGTGAACTTTCCTTAAATGCCGGGGTGGACATGGATATGCAGGGCGGGATTTACCAGCGTTTTTTAAAACAATCCTTAAAAGAAGGAAAAGTCAGTACGAAACAGATCAATGAAGCTGTGCGTCGTGTGTTGCGCCTCAAATTTGAACTGGGACTCTTTGAAGACCCTTATAAGTTTTGCAATGCAGATCGGGAAAAAAAGGCAATGCTTGCTCCAGAACACCGGGCTGCAGCCCGGGACCTGGCCCGTAAATCCATCGTTTTGCTCAAGAATGAGCAGCAGGTTTTGCCCTTAAAAAAGGGTCAAAAGATCGCACTGATCGGCCCTTTGGCCGATAATAAAAGCGAACTTATTGGCAACTGGAACGGGGCAGGAAATGCAAATGACTGTGTGAGCCTGCGCGAGGGCTTTTCACCTGCCCAAGGCTCCTTGGTGGTATATGCTAAAGGTTGTGATCTGGAAGTCACCGATCGCTCGGGCTTTGCTGCTGCCCTTAAAGCCGCACAAAATGCAGATGTTGTGGTGATAGCTGTTGGAGAAGGAGCTATGATGAGTGGTGAAGCCGGCGCACGTGCTGAACTCGGATTGCCTGGAATTCAGGAAGAATTGGTCTTGGAGCTTTGCAAAACGGGCAAGCCTGTAGTCGTGATATTGATGAATGGCAGGCCACTTGCTATTCCCAAAATTGCTGAAAATGCCACCGCTATTCTGGAAACCTGGTGGCTTGGAACAGAAACGGGCAACGCTATTACAGATGTGTTGTACGGTGTTCACAATCCTTCTGGCAAGCTGCCTATGACCTTCCCGCGCTCCGTGGGCCAGGTGCCGATTTTTTACAACTACAAAAATACAGGTCGCCCGTACGACTCAAATTCGAAATGGACCAGTAAGTATATTGACATGCCTAATTCGCCGCAGTGGCCTTTTGGCTTTGGGCTAAGTTATACGAGCTTCGGCTATAGCGAGCCAAAGGTGGCCCTTAAGTCAGGCGGCAACTTGCTGACTATAACGGTTAATGTGACGAATACTGGCAAACTGCCAGGAGAAGAGGTTGCACAACTTTATGTTCGGGACCTTGTAGGTTCCGTAACCCGTCCGGTGAAGGAGTTGAAAGGCTTTCAGAAAATCATGCTTCAGCCAGGAGAAACCAGGGAATTGAAGTTCATCCTGACAGAAAAAGACCTGAGTTTTTACCGCAGGGATATGACATTCGGCACAGAACCAGGGGAATATGAGATCATGATCGGTGGTGATTCTGAAACAGTCAAAAAAGTAAAAGTCAGACTGTGAGCATTGCTTGTATACTTGTTCTTAGCCTCGTATAGGCTAAACATTGGTAGCATCCGACAAATCATTCAAACCATTCAATATGAAGCAGTTTAACAAAAGAATCAACCTTTTAGGGCTAATAATTTGCCTATTGGCAAGTTCGGCATTTGCCCAAACCCGTATCACCGGGCGTATCACAGATTCCGCCAACGGAGATGCGATCATCGGTGCCTCTGTACTTGAAAAAGGCACCTCCAATGGTATAATTACTGATCTGGAAGGCAATTTCATGTTAAGTGTCAGTGATCCAAATGCTTTATTGGTTGTAAATTATGCAGGTTACACCTCGCTGGAGGTGGCGATTGCGGGCCGTTCGCAGGTTAATATTTCCATCATAGAAGCGGAAAGTCTGTTGGAAGAGGTTGTCGTAGTCGGCTACGGTGTTCAGCGTAAGAGCGATCTTACGGGTGCTGTGGGTACCGTCAAAGCCAAAGACATCGAACGTATTCCGACGGCATCGGTAGAGCAGGCCTTACAAGGTAAAATTGCCGGGGTTTATGTCTCGCCTTCCAGTGGAGAGCCTGGCAGTGGCGCGACCATCCGGATCCGGGGTACCGGTACGCTCAACAACGCAGGCCCGCTTTATGTCGTGGATGGAATGTTGCTGGATGATGCTTCCTTCGTTAATCCCCAGGATGTGGCGAGTATTGAAGTGCTAAAAGATGCTTCCTCCACAGCGATCTACGGTAATCGGGGTGCAAACGGGGTTATTATCATCACAACCAAGCGTGGTACAAAAGATCGGAAAGCAGTTGTTTCGATCAGTTCCTACTATGGAATTCAACAAATCGCTAAAAAAATATCCCTCGCAAACGGATCTGAGTTTGCGCAGATGTACAACGAACTGCCAGGCAACACCAATCCTTTGCCCGATCCAGAGCAGTACGGCAATGGAACCGATTGGCAGGATGTTATTTTTCGGGATGCGCCCATAGCCAATGCACAATTGAGCGTCAATGGAGTGTGGAAAAAACTCGATTACAATGTCTCCGGCAACTATTTTAACCAACAGGGAATTATTGAAGAAACCGGGTTTGAACGCTATACCGGCCGATTCAACGGCGAATATCCCGTTTTAAAAAACCTCAAAATTGGAACAAATGTGGCCTATTCAAAGACCGTGCTCCAAAGTGTTGGCGGCGGCGTTTTGGGCGGCGTATATCGGATGCCATCGATCTATTCGGTTTATGACAGCACAGGAAAATTCTCTGATCCAACCAAGTTCGGCCAGTCTATCGGAAACCCGGCTGCCGACTTATTTTACAAAAACGATCAGGATACCCGGGTGAACCGTCTGGTAGGTACGGTTCATGCGGACTGGACTTTTCTGAAGGACTTTACGTTCCGTACAAACTATGGTTTTGACCGTCGTGACGACCGTTTTCGATACCATGAGCCTGTGTTTATGGTGACTACCTCCCAGCTCAATAATCTGGATCGTACCACGCGCGACACCACCATAACCAGGAACTGGCTCTGGGAAAATACCCTGAATTATAACAAAGCATGGGAAGATGTCCGCCTGAATGTCCTGGCTGGCCAATCTGCCCAGGAAAACTATTATAAAAGACGCAACACCATAAATGATATCCTGCAACCCAATGGCGAGGGTATCGCAGAATGGGCAATGCTGAGCTACCTCGGTCGCGTAAATGCCACCTTTTTTGATCGCTATCTATTTACGGCTTCGATGCGTGCAGATGGATCTTCCCGGTTTTCTAAAGCCAATCGCTGGGGATATTTCCCTTCTTTGGCGGCTGGGTGGAACATTGCGGAAGAACCCTTCATGCGCAACCAGAAGGTCTTTGACCGGCTGAAACTCCGCGCCTCCTGGGGGATCACGGGCAACGATAAAATCCAGGAATATCCGTCTTTGGGTACCATCACTGATGAATTGTACAGTGCATTCGGGGATACCGTTCAATCAGGCGCTACCCTGGTCAACTACGCCAACGC
This sequence comes from Lewinellaceae bacterium, assembly GCA_947476195.1. Taxonomy (GTDB): domain Bacteria; phylum Bacteroidota; class Bacteroidia; order Chitinophagales; family Saprospiraceae; genus M3007. The sequence goes on from CANJPT010000012.1 coordinate 51,022, forward strand.
TGATGTACGCTGGGAAACCACCCGACAGACAGATGTAGGCCTGGAATTTGCGTTATTGAATGGCCGGTTTACAGCCGAGATCGACTGGTATAAACGTTTTACCTATGATATTTTGAGTGATCTCCCCATTCCCGATTACGTCGGATCCGGTTCATTCCCATTCGTGAATGCTGCTCAGGTGGAAAATACCGGTTGGGATTTTACCTTGCAATGGCGTGAAACAAAAGATAAAATCACCTACAATTTTGGGGTGATCCTTTCGCCTGTTAAAAATAAAGTGTTGAAGATCAATGAAGGTAAATCAGAGATCTTCGAGGGCCAGACCAGTCAGGGTGACTTTGCAACCCGCACCACCATTGGCTCTCCGATTGGCGCATTTTACGGGTATCAGGTAGCGGGTGTTTTTCAAAATCAGGAGGAAATTAACAGTTCGCCCCATTTTGGGAACGAAAAACCCGGCGATTTCCGCTTTGCCGACCTCAATGGCGACTCTGTACTCAACTCCCTGGATCGCACTTATCTGGGAAGCCCGATACCAAGTCTGTCGTATGGGTTTTCAGCGGGCCTGGAGTTGTTTGGGTTTGATTTTGCCGCCGACTTTTTTGGGGTAAAAGGGAACAAGGTCGTGAATGCCAAAGCCGTGGCCCGTTTCGACACCCCCAATTGGGAAACCCTGTGGAACGATAACCATTGGACAGGCGAAGGCACCAGCAATTCCGTACCCCGTATTACCAATGGTGGTCATAATTATAAGATGTCCAGTTTTCTGGTAGAAGACGGCTCCTTTTTTCGCTTGCGGACGGTGGTACTTGGCTATTCTCTTCCCAAACGTTGGCTTTCCAATATCGGGATGAGCCGCGCCCGCTTGTATGCAAGTGGTACCAATCTATGGACCAAACAAGCGTATTCAGGCTTCACGCCTGAATTTCCAGGTGAAAATTCCTTTCGGGCAGGCATAGATTACCTGAGTTACCCGATGGCTAAAACGATGTTGGTAGGGCTTGATGTGACGTTTTAAATTACACGTTCCTTAGTTTTTGAGCAATCCGAAATCTAAGTTTCGGCGCACATTTTACAATCAAACTTAAAAAATAGAAAGCGCATGAGCACACCATTTAAATCACTCATCGCCGCAGCATTCGTGCTGTTTGCTGTTACCAGTTGCCAGAAGGATTTTCTCGATCGCAAACCACCCAACAAACTGACGTTTGAGGAGTTTTTCAAAACCGAAGCCCATGCTTTCGAAGCCACCAATGCGGTGTATGAGCAATTCCGTAATTTCGACTGTATCGCACTTCCTTACATCGCCTGCACCGATGTGCTGAGCGACGATGCAGACAAAGGGTCCACGGCCAACGATGCGCCGCTCATGAGTGATATCGACAATTTTACCGTAGAAGCCACCAATCCTTTGGTGGCCCCTATTTACAAGGGCTATTACCGGGCCATTGCCCGCGCCAATGTTGCCATTCAAAATATCCCGAATATAGACATGGATGTTGATACCCGCAATCGATTGATTGGCGAGTGTAAGCTTCTGCGGGCGTATAGCTATTTGTTGCTGGTGCAGTGGTTTGGTGAATTGCCTATCATCACCACAACCCTGCAGGATGATGAATATTATGCGAAGGCCCGTCAGCCACGCGAGCAGGTGTACGCCCAGATTGAGGCTGATCTGACGGATGCACTTAGCGTTTTGAAAGAAAAAAGTGCCTACGCTCCGGCCGACCTGGGTCGCGTGACCAAAGGTTCCGCGCGAGGCTTACTCGCCAAATTGTATATGATCAAAAAGGAGTGGGCCAAGGCAGAAATCCAGTGTATGGATATCATCCAATCTTTGGAATACAGCCTTCTGCCCAAATACAGCGACAACTTTCTCCCTATTGGAGAAAATGGATCGGAATCTGTTTTTGAACTTCAGGCCGTTGCTTTGCCGACACAACAAGCTGCTGGTCCAGGATCTTCTCCATTTAATATGGTCCAGGGGGTAAGGGGCAATCCAAACCTGGGCTGGGGCTTTAACCGTCCTTCAGATAACCTCGTGACCTCCTACGAAAATGGCGACCCACGCCGCGAAGCGACCGTTATTTATGTCGGAGAGATCCTTCCGGATGGATTAACACAGGTACAGGACAACGTCGAGATCATCAACGAACGCTTCAACCAAAAAGCATGGGTGCCTGGTCATCCAGGCCTGCAGGACAATGGTCCGGGCAATATCCGGGTCATTCGGTATTCGGATATCCTGTTGCTGGCTGCGGAGGCTAAGAATGAGTTGAGCAAGGCCGCTGAGGCCCTGCCATTGCTGAATCAGGTCCGCAAGCGGGCGCGTGGCACCAACAACTTTATTCTTCCGGATGTAACCGTAACCGATCAGACCTTGCTGCGCGAGAAGATCTACAAAGAACGCCGGGTAGAACTGGCCATGGAGCAACAACGCTGGTTCGATCTGTTGCGCTGGGGCCGTGCAGGTTCGGTCATGCAAGCAGCCGGGAAAACAAATTTCATTATAGGGAAGCATGAATTACTCCCGATCCCGCAAACAGAAATTGATCTGACCAGTGGGCGGATCGTGCAGAATCCGATGTATAATTGAGCAGGAAAACTTGTTGGTTTTGAAGCGAGTGGTATGTACACAAGATTCCAAAATACCAAGATTGATATATTTTTAGACAGGATTTACAGGATCAACAGGATGCTCAAGATAGGTCGGCTTCGCCGACGTGCTTCGATAATTTATTTGTTATGGTTCCGGACGATTAGCCGCCACAAATTTTCATCCTACGCAGCCGGCGAAGCCAACTATCCTGTTGATCCTGTAAATCCTGTCAAAAAATATCCTTCCGTGTGGCAAGAAAAGATGTGTGCCTGCCTTAGAGTGTGTCTGAAAAACATTCATCGGGCTGAAAATGCATCTTTTGAAACCTGCCTTTCGCGTCTTTTTCGGGCAATAAGCCCCATTATTCCCCGAAAAAGGGCGCTCAGTCAGAACCCAAAATCTGCTATTTTCATCTCCGGTAATGTTTTCCAGACACACTCTAGTGTTTAAAGCCTGGGAGGTCTAAATTTCAAATCTACAATTTTCAATGGCCGGGCGATTCCAATCGCCCGGCCATTTTTTATGGCAGCTCCTACGCTCGTCTCTGATCTCCTTTCATTCGTCTTGATAAACAGGTAGTTGGCAGTTCTGATGCATCCAGACTGTAACCTGCATGTCATTGGATTGGTCTATGGAGGGGATTTGGGGAACTGGTTATTTGGTTATTCAAGTTCCCTGGCCTGGCCACTCGAATAACCAAATAACCAAATCCCCGAATCCGTTCATCCCCCAAAACACTACAGTTTATACAAAAGAACTTTGCATTGGCAAGTTCTATGTTTTACAAACTACCTACATTGTTCACCTTTGTATCACAGAAACAAAAACAACCTGGACGTTGGACCGCTGAATGTTAGACCCTGGATATGACTCTATCCACCGTCCACCGTCCACCGTGTACCGTCCACCGTCCACCGTCCACCGTCTACAAATTAAGCTATGAAATCAATTTTCTTCCTACCGGTTTTCGTCCTTTTCCTGGCAATATCGGTCGCTTCTGCCCAAAAGATCAGTGGTTTGATCCAGGAACCTGGTGGTTTGCCGGCTACCTACACTACGGTCACCTTACACCGGTCTGCCGATTCCACCCTTGTCACGGGCGCCATCACCGGCGACGATGGTGCGTATGAGCTCTCAGGCGCCAGCGCTGGCGTGTATTTCATCCAGGCAAATTTGATCGGTTCCGGTGAGGCATCTGGTGCTGTTTTCAATTATGCCGGTGGAGATCAAACGCTTGAACCGCTCAGCCTTAAAGTTGCTGAAAACCAACTTGCCGAAGTTGCTGTGATCGCTCGTCGCGCGCCTGTGGAAGTGAAGGCGGATAAGACTATCCTCAACGTAGAAGGCACCGTGAACTCCACAGGCCTTAATGCCCTGGAACTGCTTCGAAAAGCCCCCGGGGTAACTGTTGACAACAACGATCAGTTGAATGTGCGGGGCAAAAATTCCGTAAAAGTGATGATCGACGGGCGTGATGTGCCACTGGATGGCAAGGAGCTGGCTGCTTTATTGAAAGGCACCCAGGCTGCTGACATCTCGAACATTGAGATCATTTCCAACCCGTCGGCCAAATATGATGCCGCTGGCAATGCCGGGATCATCAACATTCGCCTGAAAAAGAACAAGGCGATGGGCACAAACGGCAACTTTGGATTGGAAGGCATTTATCGCGAAACACTCAAAGGCGGCGGGAACTTCGGCCTCAACCACCGGGGCAAAGAATTCAATGCTTTTGGCAACTTCAATGGCAATTGCGGCGATTGGCACAACCATCAAAATTTTATCCGTGAACAACTCCAGGACAACGAACGGGCGGATGGGCTGCCTGGGGAAGATTGGCGTCTGTTTAACCAAAAAAACACGGAGTACTCAGAAAGTCGGTATTTCGGCTACCGCGCCGGGGTCGACTGGTTCCTAAATTCGAAACACACCGTTGGTGTACTTGTAAATGGCAGCACAAACCCGGGCGACTGGCATTCGAGCAGCGTGGCTGAGATCAGCGATCTGCATACCCCGAACCGGATTGATTCGCTTTTGGTGGCTACCAATGATGCAGATAATGACCGAAAAGACCTGAACCTTAACCTGAATTATCGCTTTGCAGATACCAGTGGTCACTCGTTCAATGTTGACCTTGATCGCGGTTCTTACCGGATTCGCGGGGCTAGTTATCAGCCTAATTATTACCGTACGCCGGATAATTCTGAACTGATCCGGGAGGCAATTTACCTCAACAATACGCCGACTGACATCCATATCATGACGGCCAAGGCAGATTACGAACAACGCCTCTGGAAGGGTAATTTAGGCCTGGGCGCCAAAATTTCGGATGTGGAAACCTTCAACACCTTTGATTTCTATAACGTCCAAAATGGTGCCCCGGTTAAAAACGAGGCCCAGAGCAATTCGGTGGATTACACGGAACGTACCAATGCGGGGTATGTTAATTATAACCGCAATTTTGGCAAAAAACTAAAGTTGCAAGCTGGATTGCGCTTAGAAAATACGGATTACAAAGGCGTTGGGAAAGACTCGACGTTCACCAACAACTATACCGAGCTATTCCCAAGCGCAGCTGTAACCTACACTTTTACGCCCAAGGTCGGGCTGAACGCCACGTATAGCCGCCGGATCGATCGTCCGAGTTATCAGGATCTGAATCCGTTTGAGAACAAGTTGGATGAGCTGACATACCAAAAAGGCAACCCGATGTTGCGTCCTCAATTCACCAACTCCTTTGAGATCAGCCCGATGTATAGCGGCTACCCGATAATGACCTTTGGCATCAGCCACACCACAGATGTGTTCACCCAGATCCTGAAACGGGATGTGCGTGATACCCGCGCCACTTTCATCACCCAGGAAAACATTTCGGATCAGAAAAACTACACCCTGAGCATCAACGCACCTACCCCTATTGCCAAATGGTGGGATGGATTTATAAGCCTTACGGGTATCCGCAGCCACTTCCGCGCTGATTTCAGCACGCCTGAAACGCCCGGCTTTATTGTAGATCAGTCGTTTAACACCTTCAATGCCTATGCGGAGCAGAACTTCAAACTGCCCATGGGTTTTGGTTTGCAGCTTTCAGGCTGGTACAATAGCCCTGCTTTCTGGGGTACACTTCGCACCAGGCCACAAGGGGCCATGGATGTAGGTTTGCAAAAGAAGGTTTTGAAGGATAAGGGCGAACTCCGTTTGCGGGTGGGTGATATCCTTGGAACGGCAGGCTGGGCAGGTGAGAACCTGTTTACCCCCGGATTGTACATGCTGGCAGAAGGCCGATGGGAAAGCCAAACCGTAACGCTCAATTTCTCATACCGCTTTGGTTCCAATGAAGTAAAAGGAGCACGTCAGCGCAAAACCGGTCTGGAAGATGAGAAGAACCGGGTGAAATCGGGACATTGACGAATTTGGACGCTAGACGATGGACCTTGGATTTATTCAGTTTGGAGTTAGAGATTTCCAGCTTTTTTGATCGAATGTTCAATGTCTAAAGTCCAATGTCCTAAAAGAATATGAAAGTTTGATTTGGTTTATCGGAGAAAGTTGCCCCGCCGTCGGAAGATGGTTGGGGCTTTTTTTTGGGAATGAACTCACCGGGTGACTATCAGTCACCCGGTGAGTTCATTCCCAAAAACAAGACCTTCCCGCCGATCACTTTCAAAAAATCGCCCAACGCAGCACCCCTCGTTTCCCCGAATCCATCCGGATTTCCACCTGATAAATCCCCGAAGGCCAATGAGCAATGAGTTGGGCAGACGCACCGGGAACCAGTGTTTTTTTCTCCAAAAGTCTCCCTTTCAGATCCAAAACCCGAAGGCTTGCAGGTTCATTACCAAGCCATTCCATGGAGGCAGTTTCACCTGAGGATGTGGGGTTAGGGCTGAGTTTCAATAAATGATTTATGGTTTCTTCTTTTGTATCCGAGGTAACGTTAATGGTAAAGCATGGAACGATGGTACATCCTGCAGCATCTGTAATGGTGAGGCAATAATGACCGGCTGGCAGATCAAACATCGAGGCCGGAAGCGGCGGATTTGTTCCCCCAATTATGCTGTCAAAAACGATGCTGCCGTCTGAACAACCCATACAAGTTACATCCTGAATGGTATAAAAAACCTGAATCGGGTCGGGTGAACCGATACTGGCTTGTGTGGCGGCGGTGCAGCCATTGGCATCCGTGACCGTTACAAAGTAAGTACCCAAAGGCAGGTTGTAATGTGAAGCAAGGGGCGGAAGCGGTGGATCCCAGTAGTACTGAAAAGAGGGCGTGCCGCCGCTCACAAAAGTTTCCACGCGCCCACTTGGGAAACCGTAGCAATGGGCATCTTTGGCTACTGCAGTGACTTCCAAGGGCAACGGTTCGCTGATAATGAGGGTATCAGACACCGGAATGTTGTTCGATCCGGTGGCGGTAAAAACATAGTTGCCGGCAGCAAGGCCTTCGGTGTTTGTGCCAGTGGTTTGGCCATTGCTCCAAACAAAGTTGTAGGGTGGACAAATGTCGGGGCTGAACTCGATCGCGCCATCGCTTGCCCCTGCGCAGGCAGGCTGTGCAGCTACGCCGGGGTGGAGTGAAATAAGGGTTTCATACGGCCCCATATCCACTACACCGTTGCGAATGCGCGGCTTTCCATCGAGATCAGTGGTGATGTCCAGCGAATCGAGGATCGCATTTGCACCTGTATTGATGGCGGGGGAGCAAGGTTGGAGGTGGAAGTCTGATTCTGAAGGGTTTATGAAGAGCGGGTCGAGGCCGAAGAGGTTGTTTGTATTACAGATGACCGTGGTATTGGTGTAGCCAAGCGCAGCGCAGTTGGGCAAACTAAACAAGCAGTTTGAAACTTGGAAGGAGGCTACTCCATTAAAAACTCTGGATAGATTATTGGTCTGCTCATTTATAAAAATGCAGTTATTAATATATGCAGATGCAGACTGAGTGCTGATTGAATACAATGAGATCGCATAATTTTCATTTTTGTAGAAAAGGCAATTGGTAAAAAATGCTTCAGACTTATTTCCATCGGTTTGCAGCTGAACTAAATTGGACCCATTAATAACCAATATGGTAATTTCGAATAAAGGCACAATTCTCAAATTCTGCGTGAAATTTTGGAGATAAATTAAAATCTGCAAATACAGTTGGGGTACCATTCTCCGCAAATACACAGTCCTTTAATTTGAACTGTGCATCATTGGCTACTTGATAAATGGGCGAATAAGATATTGTATAATTTGCATTATTACTAAAATTACAATTATAGATATTAACAGGGTAATTGCGATCCATTTCAGCAAAAGAAATTGTTGATGCCCACCATGGAGATCGGTTGTGAAGAAATCTGCAATCGGAAAAAGTAACAGCTTGGTTTGCCCGGAGCCATACCGCTATGCCTCCTGAAAAAGCATAGTTTTCTTTAAACTCACATGCTTTAATCTCCAACTCAAATGGCTGAGTGAAGTAATTTTCCAATGAAAACCCACCTCCATAAGTGTGTGATACATTTCGTTCAAAAAGACAATTTTCCAATCGAACAATAGCCATTCCACCCTCTCGCCCATTGGCATAGATCCCGCCCCCCTGATACTGTGCCCTATTCCGCCTAAAAATACAATTGGATACGCTCAGCTGCGCATACCCAAAGTTTTCCCCGTCCAGATAAATACCTCCACCAGAGCGGGTAGGCCGATGTGCATCTGTTTGGGGGTTGGTATCGTCGGCGTTACCCTCTTCGAAAATAAGGCCATCCAAACTGGTTTTTTCATTTGGACTATAGGCATACAGGATGGTGAATGAATTGTCGGTGCTGTCGCCCGGCTCGCCAATATCCCCACTCAGTATGCAAGGGTTGACCACCCAATCACGCTGCTCCCGCAAGGTTTCTGTACCTGCAAAACCACCATATACTTTTACCCCACTTGGAAGATTGTAGTAGGCAAAGCGGTCGTTCATTGTAGTGGGTTTGTAGGTTCCTTTGGCTACCCAAATTTCGTCGCCATCCTGGGCCACTGCCAGGGCTTGTTGAAATTGGATGAAAGCACTGGCCCAGGAACTGCCATTGCCATTGCCGGTGGCATTGTGGTTGACGTAGCGAATGGTTTGGGCTGTAATTGGAGCAATGGAAAGCAGGAAAAGCAGGAAGCAGGGGAAATGTTTAAGTTTCATCAGGCAGGTAATTTAGATACGCTCAGACACATGCTAAAGTCCCGAACTATGGCGTCGAAAATCTTGAGCTGCCAAATATAAGCACCGCATAACTTGCCGGGACATTAATTCTACCCTTATTTCGCCGAAACAATAAAATACATATCCACCAACCCCTTGTTGTGTACCTCTTTTTTTCCACGGTGCCTTGCGTGAAAAAGGTGTTTGACGGCCTCTTTGGTGGCGCCGGAGATGTTGACCTGACCCGGTTCGCCGTGTTCTTCGAGGCGGGCTGCCAGGTTTACGGCATCGCCCCAGATATCGTAGGCGAACTTGTTTTTGCCGATCACACCGGCCATCACAGGCCCCGTATGGATGCCGATCCGCATTTCTGTAAGGTGTGCATCCGCACGTTCGTGCTTGCGTGCTATCAGCCATGCCGACATTTCCAGTCCGGCGCGGACGGCGTCTGCGGCGTGGGTCTCGTTGGGAACAGGCAGTCCTCCCGCGCACATATAGGCATCGCCGATGGTCTTGATCTTTTCCAG
>CANJPT010000013.1 GCA_947476195.1 Lewinellaceae bacterium
CAACAACCCATATTGACTACATTCATACCATTGACCACCTTAGTTTGATTTGGTCAAATCAATACACCTTTATCACCGGATCACCACTTTCTGTACGCTATTTCCAGCGCTGCTTTGGAGGCGAACAGTGTATACACCTGGAGGTGCTTGTTGTACATTGAGTGTAAGTATCTGGCCAAGGCCCAGGCCTTGGATCGTGCGGCTCATCACGGTGCGGCCGTCTGCTGCAAGCAGCGTTGCGAGCACATGGCCTTCCAATGCCTGACCGAGGCTGATATGCAACATGTCATCAGCAGGGTTTGGTTGCACAAGCATCGAAATAGATTGCTTATTAGGCTCATCAGTACCTACTGTAACCGGCTGTACGATTACACCATACTCAGGTGCACTTGCACAGGCCTGGTCACCACCAGTAGCTGTAATGCAGGCTTCTCCTAAGTAGTTGAACAGATCCATGACCTCTACTTCATCAATATACCATGCACCATTAGCTGGTGCATCAGCTGCATCAGAGCCAAAACGGAATCGGAAGGTGATATTTTTGCCCGAGTAAGCACTTAGGTCGAAATAAGACTGCTTCCAACCATTTGAGTTGCCAGAGAATCCTGAAAGTCCTGGAATGGCGAAGGTGCTGTATTGTACAGAGCCATCGTATCCTCCACGAAGGGCATTGTTTTGAGTCAGGCGATTCCATTTTCCGGAAGGATCATCCAAATCCTGTACCTCAAGAAAACCAGCATCTACAGCAGCTTCCGTTTCATATTGATGCCAAAAACGCAAAGTTGGTTTGCTGCCTGTAACCGTAAGGCTTTGAGTAGTTCCAAGGTAGTAATTGGAGGCAACGGCCACATCACGACCCGCAAATGAGCCAGTACCACTTCCAGGGTGGAATACATCGTTTTGGAAAATGAATATTTCGCCTGTTGCAGGGTTTAGGATATCAGAATACCACTCTAATTCATCATCCAGCAAATCGCGGAAATAACGCGTTGAACCTATTCCGGCATCGCTTTTAGCCGTGTAAGTCAAGGTTCTAACCTGGCCACTTGGCATTGAGCCCAGATCCCAGCGCACCATTCCATTGGAGAAAAAGCCGCCATTAGAAGCACTGATCAAAGTAAGACCTGCAGGTAGTTCATCTGTAACGACAACGCCGGTTTCTGCTTGATCTTTGTGATTGGTGACCGTGATCTCAAAGGCCACATTGTCGCCCGGCTCAATGGTAGGGGTCGTTGTGATCTTTTTGATTTTCAGTTCTTTGATACAAGTCGGGATGGGGTCAAAATTCTGAATACCATCAGAAGCATTGTTTGCATCACCCTGACTGGCGAAGTAGCCGAGACCACGACGGGCAAAAACGGATGATATAAGACAAGTGTCTGCCCCGTTGTAGTTCAATTCGTCGGCCAACATAATGGCATCACGGCCATCTGTAAAACCAGGTCCGCAGGGCTGTAGTTTCATCCCGTCCACGACAAGCTGGATGGCACGGTAATTACCACTGGTAGTGTTATTGATGTCTGGATTCCAGCCATATTTTTCGACCAGGGCCCAGTATAAGTCCCAGACCATACAGGTCCATATTTCACCCAAGGCATGCACCTCCGGGTTAGCGGCTACGTCGGCATAAACATGTGGGTTTATGCTCATGTCCGTAGAGTACGCATAGCTACGAATACCAACGCCATTAGGCTCCTGATATACGGCATAAGTACCAACTCCACGCTTATCGATTCCCTGGTCGCCAGGTTCTACTGAAGCAATCAGACTGGCCCAGTCACTCCATCCTTCGCCCATTTGCTCGGCATTTCCAAGGCAGCTGAAGCCGTCACCGGTGAGGCGGTTTGAGATTCCATGGTGCAGTTCATGTGCAATGATGCCGTTGTCAAAATCACCATCGCGTTGTGCAGGGCCAGAGATGTTTGGCTGAGCAATGGAGATATTTAGACCTGCACCTGCGTATTGACGGAGGAGGTCACAGTCTGTTTTTTTCATCATGATTGTAGGGATGGTCACCTGACCGCCTACGGAGCCGGCTGCCATACCCACCGTGGCATCTGCAAAATTGCAAATGATACAGGCGATACCGCCTCCTTCCTGAACGGTGAGTGCTTTGCGACCAAATTCACAAACACCGCGATCCACCATTACAATTTTTCCAGCCACATCATTCACTGCTGGGTTGCATCCAAGATTGCCATCAGATGTTCCATCGTCCACAAAAACAACGTCACCAGTTACAGGGGTCGTGGTAATCGCACCACCCCAGCCATTGCCGTCAGAAGAAGAGGCGCCGTAAGTTCCGATGACTGATCCAGGGCCATTGGCAGTCACGATATTGCCGCCAGAACGGTCCCAGACGTACATCTGCATCCGACCATGACCGCCATCTTGCGGTGTAGAGAAATTTGCATTGTTAGAGCCACTGCCATCTATGGCCTGGGCATATACTTCATCATTTCCTACGCCGCCGTTACTATAGTTGTTAGACTGGAAATTACCAGCTTGTTCATTAAATCCATGACGATAAAAGAGGTCGTGCAAGGCATTGTTTACATAGAAAAGGTTGACAATAGCCGAATTCCTGTTCACCTGAGGCTCTGCATTAGGATCAAACGGAAAGTCAAAATTTAAACTCGCTCCTCCATCAGGAGAGTCGCTGACCTGGGGCGTGTCGTCACTGGCGCTGTCATCAAATGCCCAGACGTTGTTGCCTCGGGTGTACGTGTAATCTTGCCCGGTAGCACCGTTGGTATCCAGCCAGCCATAAGGTGAAGCCTGTAAATCGGCCGGATTGGTCAGAATACTACGGTTACCATGGATAGGACTTTCAACAGGAAAAGCAAACACGTTATATTTTTCATCCACCAAGAGTTCGTCCATGGCAGACTTTTGGTCCAACTCATCCGATGATTGAACAAGGGCTTTTCCGCCTGCTGCTGCCTCACACTGGTCGGCATCGCCACCACGGTGTGCGTGGCCAGATTTGCAGTATACGGTATGGTTCAATTTATTGGAGACCAAACCTGTTTGGGCATCCACGGTAATGGTCCAAAGGTCAGACGTGTTGGCCTGGTCAATTACCATTTGCCATGAAAGGCGTAGAGAACCAGTGTTGGTGAGCACGTAAGAAGCGGACACGGGGATCTCATTTCTGGAAATCACACCGCGCTCAAACAGGAAATTTTGCTCGTTGGTTTTGCTACGCAAACCAGGCACAGGAAAACCCGTAAATCCCAAATTTGTCATCGCTAATTCCAGCGCTTTAATGGCGCTTACAGAGGGCAGTTCCGTGTTTGTCCGGTGGCTAAGATCGTTTACAAAACGGTGACCAAGGTGCATTACTTCACCATTTGGTTTTACGTGAAGTCCAAAAAGGCCATTGAAGACTGGGATGCCGCGGTATTGTTGCTGCAGCCACACGTGTGTGATGTTGTTGTGTTCCGTGTGGTATTGCCGTACGACCTTCACATCTGAAACGTCGTTTTGAGTGAGTTCAAATTTAGCTGGGTTTTCTTGCAAAAAGCGGAGCGCAGTTTCGCTTGGAGAACGGTCCTGAGCTGATAAGCCCATCGTCATAAAGGCGAAGAGACAAGTCAAAAGCGAAAGGCGTGTGTAAAGGGAAAGTCGATTCATTTGCCAGACAGAAAGATTTGGTGAAAGTAAGAGAGCAGGCCTTGTGGGCGACCAAAGGTAACACTTGATAGTTTTCTCAAGCAACTACCTTTAAAAAATGTCAGAAATAGCAAACTTGGGGTAAGCTTCGGACTACTGGACATTTCACATTTGACCTTAGACTTAAATAAGTAAGTGTATGATTTTCAATTTTTTAGGTACTAATCTAATGTTCAATGTCAAAATGCCCAGTAGTCAGGGAAACCTTTTTAGACCTCGAATCTGTCTGGTTTAAGTCCAAAGTCCAGGTGTCCAAAGTCCAAACTCTTCGATACACCATACAATCCTAGTTTCTACCTTTGCCTAAAATTACTTGACGTTGGAAAATAAAACGACCAATAACCTGCCGCCCAAGCATGCAGGCAAACAAAACAAAACTGATAACCAACTACCAGCCTCTACCGTGCCAGAAGTTAAACTTTTTGCCTGCTCCGCCTCCAAAGAACTCTCCAAAGACATCGCGCATTACTATGATTCAGCGCTCGGAGACACCACGCTCGCCCGCTTTAGCGATGGCGAAATGCAGACCATCATCAATGAAAGTGTACGTGGTTCTTACACGTTTTTTATCCAAAGTACTTGCCAGCCCCACGACAATTTCGTGGAGCTCCTGCTTTGGATCGATACCGCCCGTCGCGCTTCAGCTGGTTACATCACTGCTGTAGTGCCGTATTTTGGCTATGCTCGCCAGGATCGCAAAGACAAACCACGCGTGCCTATCAGTGCCAAATTAATGGCTAATATGATCACGGCAGCCGGTGTGGATCGTATCATGACCATGGACCTTCATGCTGATCAGGTACAGGGCTTCTTTGATATTCCTGTCGATCACCTGCGCTCTGAAGCAATCTATGTCCCTTACCTCGAGAAACAAGATCTTTCTGATGTTATTTTCGCAAGCCCTGATGTGGGTGGCGTAAAACGCGCCCGTATTTACGCCATGCACTTTGGCCGCGAGCTGGTCATTTGCGATAAATACCGCACAAAAGCCAATGAAGTAGCCGCGATGACTGTCATTGGCGACGTCAGAGGTGCCGACGTAATTCTTGTGGATGACCTCGTGGATACTGCTGGCACGCTATGTAAAGCCGCTGACGCCCTAATGGAAAAAGGCGCAAAATCGGTGCGCGCTATCTGTACCCACCCAGTGTTATCTGGCAAAGCCTACGAAAATATAGAAGCCTCTCAACTCACAGAGCTCATTGTATGTGATACCATTCCACTTCGCCGGGAGTCTCCTAAGATCAAAGTACTTTCTACTGCCAGCCTCTTCGCCCGCGCCATCCGAAATACGGTAGAGCACAAGAGTATTGCCGCGCTTTTTCATTAAAATAAAGCTGAATTCGGGGGGGGATATTCAGAGGGTAACAGTTGCGTCATTCAGTCAATATTTTCCCCGTATCCAGCAAATCTTTGTTTTTTAAGCCGCATTCTCCTTTTTTCCCCCGTATTCTAAATGTGCTTTTTGATATAATTTGAAGCAATTACTTTCGTACCAGTTTTCTCATAATATGTTTTGAGTTTCCTAAAGCTATCCCTTCTTGCAATAGGATTTTTTTAATCATCTCACCGCTTTAATGGCCCCCGGTCTATGATCTTCGGTTCGGCACCTAGCGCGACGTTTACGTTTAAACGTTGCGCTGGGTGCGGGTCATTTCTCCAACCTTTTTTGTTGTGCACTGTTGAGTCTGTGTTTTTAAACATCGGGCCATGCTCTCATTTTTCAAAAAAATACTTTTTGTAGTCCTCGTGCTTTCCTTGTTTGCGATCACCTCCTTCGGACAGGTGAAAAGCAGTGCATATCGCGTGATGCTAAATGGCTTTTTGAGCCATAGTGTACCAGAAATAGACGTTCAGAAAGCAGCACGCAATAGCAGTACATCTATTTTTTTGGATGCCAGGGAGCCCCGGGAATATGCTGTGAGCCATATCTCAGGTGCGATTCCGGTGGGTTACGACCATTTTTCTTTGGAAAATATGCCTGTCGGTATTGCCCCAAACCAACCCATCGTGGTTTATTGCTCTATTGGTTATCGCAGTGAAAAAGTGACCGAAAAGCTCCAAAAAGCAGGCTTCAAAAATGTTTACAATCTCTATGGTGGTATCTTTGAATGGGTCAATCAGGACCTTCCCGTAGTCAATCAATCGGGCCTCACCCACGACGTGCATGCTTATGATCATACCTGGGGCATTTGGTTGAAGAAGGGGAAGAAGGTATATAAATAATCATAAAAATAGCCTGACTACCGCTCGGTGTCAGGCTATCAACTTATCCTAATAATTCTTCCTTACGCTGAACCTAATTTCTGTAATCATTCTCAATATGATACAAAGGTATGGTTGCCACTCTAAGCCTTTGCTTTATTAAGATTAGAGTATCCTTAGAATTATGCGGGCACTCAATCAATAAAACTCTAAGGATATCCTAAGGCGGCTGTTCCGAATCTGGCCGTTCCTTTGCAGCAAGATTTATGTAAACGCACACTTTCTAACCACACTTTTCAATCTTGCTTTTCAAATGAATAATTGCTACAAACTTATTCTACCGCTCATCGCATTACTATTTAGCATTTCCAATAAAGGCCAGGCACAAGGCTGTGTCGCGGTGCGTCAAATGGGTGGCATCAACACAATGTGTTCTTCCAACGCCTATAACCTTGGGAAAGGAGATTTTCAAATTGGTACCAGTTACCGCTATTTTCACTCTTGGCGTCACTTTGTAGGCACTGAAGAGCAAAAATACCGTCAGACAACTGGCGGTGGCCATGATGCAAACGGCGTAGAGCGCGGTAATGCGGTTAATATTTATTCGCATGCACTGGATATTAATTTGTCTTACGGACTCACGAATCGGATTCAACTGAATGCCTCTATTCCGTATGTACACAATGAGCGCTCGCAGGTTTTGAGAACCACCGTTGCTCCTAAAGATACCTTCCGTTACAGTGTATACGCACAAGGACTCGGAGATGTCCGGATCAGCGCAAACTATTGGATGTTTGATCCAGCTAAAGCACACAGAGGTAATCTGATGCTCGGTCTGGGTGTGAAATTGCCTACGGGTAAGCACGACGTTCAGGATGATGCCCCACAGGCTGACGGAACAACCAAAAGTGTTGTGATGGATCAGGCGATCCAGCCTGGTGACGGTGGCACCGGTATTTCTGTTGAATTACAAGGTTTTACGCAAGTGTATAAAGGCTTGGGCGCCTTCGCAAATGGCTACTACCTCTTCAACCCAAAAGAATCCAACGGTTCTTTCAAATCTGCCCCGAAAGCCGGTCTCGAAGGGTACAATATCTATGCCTGCCCTGATCAGTATTTTGGCCGTGCCGGTTTTTCGTATGCCGTAGGGAAATCTAAAAACCTGTCTTTCTCTTTAGCTGGCCGGTTTGAAGGCATTCCTGCTTACGACGCTTTTGGCGGACAAGTCGCTTACCGCCGCCCAGGCTATGTAGTAGCTGTGGAATCAGGCGTATCATACAGCAAAGGCAAGCATAGCTTCAGCCTTTTCGTGCCTTACAATTTTATTAAAAACCGCATCCAGAGCGCAGCAGATATTGCAGACCAAAACCTGCAAAACTCAAAAATCACCGACCCGAACGCATATGTGCATGTTCAGGGCGATGCCGCTTTTGCTGATTACTCCATCAGCTTAAACTATAGCTATCGCCTCGGGAGGTTGTTTGGTAAAAAACACGAAATGCCTGCGCCATCAGCTGTTTTCCCTGAAGTGAAACACTAAGTAGTATTACTGATCCTGGTTGTTGGGATCGCTGAAGTAAGGCAAAGAACAAACAAAGACCTCCTGCATTTTGAGTGTGTATAAGCACTTGGGTTATGCAGGAGGTCTTTTTATTTTTACCAGTAAAAATCTTCTGCGCATTTATCTGCGGGCTCAACAGCAATAAAAACACCGAATGTCGAACAACGAATACCGAATTTCGAAGTGGGCTCCGGGCTAAATGTCCCATTGAAAATCAGCATTTATGAAACACAAATACCATGAGCAGCGCCCACTTTGAAATTCGATATTTAGTGTTCGGTGTTCGATATTAAAAACATACGCCACCCCAAAAATCCGGTCTGCCTTATATTTGCCCACCTTACCGCAACAACGTCACATCCCCGCTCATCTGGTGCCCTCCCCCACCACACTCATAATCCAAGATCCAAACGTACACATCAGAAGGTGCGAGCTTATCGCCAATTTTACCATCCCACTGGGCATTCTGGCCGGAACCTTCGTAAACTTTTTGTCCCCAGCGGTCGTATACCCGGAGCAATTTAATGACCTCTGCTCCTTCGTGCGGAGCTACCCGGAAGAGATCGTTGAAGTTATCTCCATTGGGTGTGAATGCATTCGGAATATGGATCAGTGATTCATCGCAAACAAATACCCGGTATTCAACGGAATCCTTGCATCCATTACCATCCGTAACCACCAGAAGGAAGGTCGTGGAAGTATCCGGGCTGGCCGTTGGGTCCGGGCAATTCGGGCTGGTAGGACAATTCGGAAAACTCAGATCACCCAGAGGCGTCCATACATAGTTTGCATAATCGTTGGGCGTTTCAATGACGACCTCTTCTCCGAGGGAAATAACCAAAGCCATGTCTTGTTCCGGCACTTGAGGGTTGGGCACCTGTTTCACCGTCACACAAGTCTTCACCAGGCAGCCATTGGTATTCAATTCCGTCTTACAGATACTACCCTCCGAGGTAAACGTACTATCCAAGGCCATTACGGAGCCGCCCGGGCAAAAGACGGCCGTTTGCGATACGGTAGTCGGCACCACGATCAATTCTTGTATGATAATACTGTCGCATCCGTTCACTTTTTGAAGTGCTAAAGTATAGATCCCGGGCACAGAAGTTGTTTGCCCAAAGATGGTAGCCGCATCGCCTTCACAGATCGTGACCGCTGGTAACTGCAATTTATAGGCTGGATTCACCGTAACAGAAACAGTACCCGTGCCCGTACAACCACCTGAAAACGTAACGGTTACACTGTAGGTAGTACTTGAGTTTGGTTGCACGACCTGTATTTGTTGGTTGGGATTCGTGATCCCTGTTCCCGCCCAATTGTATGCTGAACCACCTGCCGTGGCTTCCAGGGTAACCGGGTCGCCTTCACAAGTGGTCTGAGCCACCGTTTCAATCCCAAAGGAGCCACCGAACTGGATCTCAAACCTGCGTTCAACGGTACAATCTCCCGATTTTTCCTGCAAGACCAGCGTAACCAGATCGCCGGGGTGCACCTCCGGGCCAGGCGTATACGTAGCATTGGCACACGCAATACAACTCAGTCCGCCAGGGGTAAGCCAGTTGTAAGTGTTTCCTGGAATACTATCTGTGCTAACATTCACCGCTTGCAGATTACAAAGGCCGATGCCTTTTGTCACGATCTGATTGCCATCCAGCGGGAAAATATGATCGGCACAAGCACAGTTTTCGTCTGCCGGGATCAGTGCAATGAGGTCGCAAAAAGCTCCCGCTGGCAGGTTGTTGAGATTGCCTGAAATAGACAATACCCCGCCTGGAGCAATGGTTCCATTCTGCGTTACTTCCGCTACCAGCGGATCTGTCAGGTCTATCTGACCATTGCCATTCAGGTCGTGGTAAAGTTGAACCAGCGGGTTAGTGTCCGTCGTATTGCCGGCGTTCTCCAGCACCGCGTGGAAGGTAGTTTGATTCCCTTGCGTGTTCAACTCAAAGTTATTGAACTGAAGTTCAGGGTTTTGTGCGTTTAGGTTAAGCAATGATTCGCCGGTGGCGACATAAATATCGCAGAACTGATTGCTCGAGGAGCAGAAAGCCTGCGTCTTTTCGCGGGTCTGCAGGATCACAAATTTATCCGTGCAACCAGCAGGATCGTCGTAACGGATCTTGAGCTTAAAACTCAGGACACTACCCGCCCCGAGCGCAGTTGGTAAGGGCAATTGGATCTGCTGACCAGATACCTGTGGTGGGCCACCGGGGGCATTGACCCCAGCCTGATAAGAACCGGCCACAAACGAAGTGCCTGCAGGAAACAGCATATAAATGCTATCGCCCGACATCGGCACGTCATTCACGGCAATGCTGGCCGAAAGTTCTACCTCCTGACCACAACCCGAGGCGCCGGGAGGGACGGTAAATTGAAGGTTAGAAACAGCGGTATAACTTGGTTCTACCCCTTCTATACCAAGTGGCAAGCCGGGCTTACGCAACACATTGGAATTAATACCGCAAGCCTGCACCGATTCTGCACCATAAATTGGCTGGGAATTGGCTACTACCCCACACTCTGCGATCACTTTAAAACGAATGTGCAAGGCATTTAGCGGGGCTTTGTCTGCCGAAATCAGGCCATTTTGAGCCAACAAACTGGAAGAAGACTCTGGATCGAATTGCCAGACATTGCCAGGCAGTTGAGTCGGGTTGGTAAGGTTAATGAATGCGCCACCAGCCGGGTAAGAAAGTTGTGCTGACCCGGGTTGGATACGCATGCCGGGCGGCAGTTTGATACTTGGAAAGATATTATAGGCTGAGCCGTCGTTCGCATTGGAAATTTCAAATTCAAAGTATCCGGAAGGTTCACACAAAGGCACTGAAGGTGGTTGATTGACAATGACCAACTCTAATTCAGGAGGCTGCGGGCGCAGTTCAATGGTTTTGATAAAGCTGCCACAAGCGTCCCCATTGGCATTGAAAACAGGGGAGCAGTCCCAGCCAAAACGGAAGGTTACCTTAACGGACCTACAGCTGAGATTTCGGGCGGTAAATCTCAAAGCGGGCTGCGCAAAACTTGTCAGATCGCCCAGTTGATATACCCCGCCTATTTGTGGAACGGGCGTTTGCCCTGGCATGAGCAACAGTTGCACATCGGCCAAATCACCGTCCGATTCGATGCTCATCCAGGTATTCGCTGCATTTACTGAAGCATTGTTGCGCAGGAAAAAGTTGAGCAATACAGCATCTGTTGGCAGATACAGAATGTTGTTTTGCGTAAAAATTTCAAGTTTGGGGCTGCCACTTTGATAGCCGTTTGGATTGGCAATATTGTAGGTGGTCACTGCGGGGTTGTGAAAACACATACTGGCATATTCCAGGCCCACAACGGTACGGCCAAATTTGGAGCCGTTGTATCCACAAGTGGTATCAAAACGGGTGCTTATTTCAAAGGAATACCCTTCGTCAAGCGGGTTAAGGAAAAATGGTTCAAGATTCAAGGTAAGCGAATCGCCCCCAAAACCTGGGGCAAGCGGGGTGACACCATAAAGCTGTACATTCTTCTGCAGGCGCAGGAAATTCAACTTGGTTTCGAGTAAATTCACCGACGTCGGCAGGCTGTACGAATAATCTGTTATCTTAGAAAGTTGCCGTACCTCAAATGGGAACATGTTGCTCCTCGCAATGATCATGTTGTATTGGAATGGCGAAACTTCTGTACTAACATCGCATGGTTCAATGATCTGGGCCTCTGGATTGATCGACTCGAGGTAGCCGGAAAACTGGCAAATCTCCTTTTCGGTGCAAAAGTTTTCTAACTCCCAGGCGTAGGTTTTACCCGTATCACAAATGGAGTTTCGGAAATTGATAAGCGGTGGCGCATTTGCGCCATTGGGGGTGAAGTTGTTCTCAAATTTAAAATCCGAAGTGAAGACCAGAGAGTCTCCAGCCGACAGCACAAAACCTGGTGGCAAGCAGGGCAATTGACCAAACGGCAGATCGAATTGGTGAAACATATTGGTCAATACATCAATGATCTGCGGAGGGCGGATATTGGGCTCTGCAACCTGGATAACGTGCTGGTCAGATTTAATTTCGGGCAAGCCGATCGGGCAATCGTACTGTTGCCCGCCCGCCGTTTTGATCCGCAGATGGGCCGCGATAAAACTCGTGGTATCATAATTTGCGAAAAGTTTTTTGCCCGTAACAAGATCGTATGCGTCGCCATCCAAGGTGTCAAAATCACTTAGCCAGGATTCGAAAAATACACGAAAATTTAGCGCATCAAGCGTGCCTTGCGACATAAATGCCCGGAGTTCCGTGCGCAAGGTGTCACCTACCAGGAATCGGTCGCGACGCACCCCGGGTGCATTGGCCGTATTGTTGTTGTCAGCCGTGCGGTCGTCATTGTTGTCTTGCAGGCCGTAGTTGGTGCGGTAGGAATCGAAATCTACTACCACCAGATTCCCACCATCCAGACCGCCACCTCCGCCACCACCACCTCCGCCGCCCCCAGTAGTATCACATTGGTCATTTACGACCAGAATAAATTCATCACAATAGGTAATGGCGCAGTTGATGGTTTCATCTTTTGTTGTAGATACCAAAGAGTAGGTGTGGAGTTTAAGCTGGCAACCGCCACAATCAGAGGGTGGTGGATACACAATGTAGTCCAGGCCCCGTGGGGGCACATTGGGAACATCAGACTGGCAGGGCATCCCTTTTTCGCAATGGTAAAGCAAGCAAAAGCCAATGGAGACAGAATCCTTCGAAAACGGCAGATCGAACACCATGCGAACAGAGTTGGAGCCATCTGGATTGGAGGTGATGACGGATTGAAGCGGTGTTTGGCCATCCAGACTGAATGGGCAGGACTGCACCCAATCAAAACCCAGTGGGAGCTCAAATAAAACCTGCAAAAAGCCCGTGTCTTGCAGCAATCGCCCTGATTTTATCCAATAGTCAAGGTTATAGGTCTCGCCGTCCTGCAAGCAGTTTTCGAGGTGATAATCCACACCAGCCTTTATTTTTAAAAAAGCGGTGTCAGGGTAGAAATTGAACACTCCGCTGATCGGCACATTGGCCGGGCAAGCTTTGAAATAATTAAACGCAACGCGCATCCTTGGAATCAGTCCGCCGCAGACAGGCTCACAATAATAGGTATTGAACCGAAGTCGTACGGTATCGCCGGGAAGCACCTCTGGAACGACTACGGTCACGTCCTTTGAATAGTCAGAATTGCTACAGCTACCCAAAACAATCGAATTGTGACTTGTGGCAGCGAGTGGTTGCCAGCCCGACCCATTGTTCCACTCAAACGAAACCTGGTCGAGTCCGTGAAACAAGGTGTCGAGCGTGTAGGGGCTCATGATAACATTCGTTGCAGGCAATAGACCATTGTTGATGATCAGGATCTCCTGTGTGGAGGGGGCCGCACCACACTGACTATGGGGTGCATCATAAATAGGTACAAATGCGAGGCTTGGGTTTTCTGTTGTTGGTAAAATTGTGATCGAAGCATTTACACTGTCCGTCCGGCAAGGCGGTCCGCCACAACCCCAGCCAATGATGATAAGCGATTGATCTATTAAGGTTGGAATACCACAATCTTCGATCGTTACTTTTTCAATTAAGGTAATTTCCTCGTTGAAATCCAACAAATTATCATTGTTGCCAACCGAGGTGAAAAAGCTGCCAGGCACTTCGGCGCTAAAGTAGGTCGGCAGGTTAGTCTGATTGATGGCTCCCTGAACCTGAATATTGATACCCGGGAAGTGCGCATCGGAAAAGATCAGCGATTGGATGGGGCCCTGGCGTGTATTTTTCATGGTGATCATGCGCATCACGACATCGCCTTTTTGTGCCGAAACGGTGGGCGGGGTAATGGTTCCAATATTGAGCAAACCTGTTTCCACGAGGTATAAATTGGAGACGATCTGCTTACTTCCACCCGTATAGGTAGCCAAGATGGTGTTTGAAAAAGTCTCCCCGTTATTGATCGCCTGGACCACCGGGCATCCAGCCGTAACATTCAAGGTAAAAGAAACCGAAGCTCCGCCTGCCAAATCGGCCAGCGCAAATACCGGAGCGTTCAGGTTGGAGATATTATTTTCAGTAGCGCCAGCTATAGAACCTGGCAAGTAGGTGATACCGTTGGGAAAAGTAAGGGTGGCTTTTAAATTAGTTGCTGCAGGACCTGCTCCATTTTGCATGGTTACCGTCATCTGTTCGGTTCCGCAAACGTAGAGACCACTGGGGTTTTGGCTCGATATTACTACATTTTGAGCCAATAGAGTGGCTGAAAAGGCAAAGGATAAAAGGGCTAGGGTAAGTTTTTTCATTTTTCGGATATTTGTTGATCTGGTTGAAATGGTACGATTCCAGCGTCCAAAGTAAGGACAGCATTATAAACGCAATAAGCAATTTTGTGAAATGACGCGCTTTAGCGGTGATTACGCTGCCTGTAAGTCATCCTATAGTATGACGCAGTGGGCGGGTAAAAGGCTGGGTTTAGATTTTTTGTCGTGCTCGTTTTCTTCCGTATCCTCTGCAGTCTCCCTGTCCCTGATGGATGTAGAGCCTTTTGTGATAATGCTGCGCGCATCATTGCCGCCAGTGGCCTTTACCCTAACCAGAGTGCTGTTCGCACGGGTTTCGCGGATATTGCAGTGTCCCCTTTTTTCGCGATGGTTTCGGCATTTTCAGATGCATTAGCTTTAACTGCCCACTAGTTTATTACAATCTTTTTTACCCCGTCTTGATGGGCAAAACCCTAAAAAACACACCCAAGGGGAAAGGAAGAAGGATTCGACAGAACGGAATCTTACGTTATTGAATGGCAAATTTTTTTAACAATTTTTTCGAACAAGCGCCAGTTCACATACTTCTTTTAGAATGATGTACGTTAAAGCAACAATCCCCGGGTAATCGGTGACTCGAAACAACAAATATTTAATCTCACGAATACTCTTAGACCGAACTTATGGCTAGTCCTCAGTACAAAATCCTGCTGGTCGAAGACGACCAAAATTTTGGTGACGTACTTCGCTCGTATCTTGAAATGCACGATTACGAGGTAACGCTTGCCACTGATGGTGTGCTCGGCCTCGAAGCCTTCCGCAAAAGCACCTACGACCTCTGCATTTTTGATGTAATGATGCCCCGAAAGGATGGCTTTACACTCGCCAAGGATGTTCGTGAACGGAACAAGGACGTGCCGATCATCTTCCTCACAGCTAAAACCATGAAAGATGATGTCTTGCAAGGTTTTAAACTCGGCGCCGATGACTACATCCCCAAGCCTTTCAATTCGGAAGAGCTGTTGCTACGCATCCAGGCGGTGCTCAAACGGGTAAACAAAAACCCTGATCCAAGGGACGATCAGCGGGAGTACATCATCGGAAAATATCATTTCAATTTCCCCTTACGCATACTCACTTTCCAGGATCCAAAGCCGGGACAGGAAAATCAGTGGAAACTCAGCCCGAAAGAATCCGATCTGCTCAAAATGTTCTGCAAATACATCAACGATGTAACGCCGCGCTCAGAAGCCCTCACCAAGATCTGGCACGAGGACACTTATTTTACAGCGCGTTCCATGGATGTTTTTGTGACCAAACTCCGCAAATACCTGGCACTTGACCCATCTATTGAAATTGTGAATATCCATGGAAATGGATTTCAGCTTTTAGTACGGGAATCTGCTGCTGCATGAAAATAGAATAATATTCTTCCTGACTTGTTGCCCGCACACTGATTTTGGTGTGCGGGTTTTTTTATGCTTTAATCCGGGTTTCCGAATAGCTTGCCTATTTTTAGCCCTCAAAACCACCCAGTCATTTCTGCACAAATTATTTCCATGAAAAAACTACACGCCTGCACGATCCTCTTTGGGCTTCTTTTTTGCGCCATTCTAAAGGGCTACAGCCAACAGCCTCCTACGGGTAAAACCACCAATGATGCCTGGCACATCGTAGCAGACAATATTGATCCCGCCAATTATCATGGCATAACAGTTGCCAACGGCATGATCGGCCTAGTCTCCTCGCCAGAACCTATGAAGGTTAAAGATGTAGTGCTCAATGGAGCTTATGACAACTACGGTCGCGGACGGGTGAGCAACATCCTTAAAGGCTTCAACTTTATGAATATGAACCTGGACGTGGATGGTAAGCGTATTGGTCGGGCCGACATTTCTGATTACAAACAAGTACTTGATATGCATCATGCTCAACTTACCACGAGCTATGATGTAGGTGATAAAATTACCGTAAGCCATACACTCATGGCCTTGCGGCATTTGCCCTATTCGGCGCTGAGCATCATAGAAATCACAGCTAAAAAAGACGTAACCATTTCCCCGATGGCAGTCATCGAAACCCCTGAAATATTGCAGGACGTACATAATCTCTATGCTGAAATTGACCGGCCGCACGTGCTGATCCCACTTCTTACATCTGTTGGTAAAAGTCCTTCGGGTAAATATACTGTGGCGGCCTCGAGCTGTTTTATTTTTGAAGAGCCCCATGGGTCGGAGCCTGATCTTATCCATGAAGACTGGGATTACAACATGCACTTGCTGAAATTCTCCAAAAAGCTGAAAGCTGGGGTGACTTACAAATTTGCCATCGTAGGCACGCTTATCAGTTCTGCACACACCATCGACGCGCACAACGAGGCCGAACGCCTCACCATATTTGCTGCGCTTGAACGGACTGAACGCTTGCTAAAAAGACACAATGAGGCTTGGGACAAACTTTGGGCTTCTGACATCACCATCGAAGGAGACGTGGATGCCACCCGCGACGTACACGCTGCCATGTACCATTTATATTCTTTTGGGCGTGAAGGCACGGCCCTCAGTCTTTCACCCATGGGCTTAAGCGGGTTAGGGTACAACGGGCATGTATTCTGGGACACCGAATTATGGATGTACCCGCCCATGCTCCTGCTTCATCCGGAAATTGCCAAATCCTTCCTCGAATTCCGCTATCAACTCCTGGATGAGGCCAAACAAAACGCTTTTTCACACGGCTATCAAGGCGCCATGTATCCTTGGGAGAGCACCACGACCGGGCAGGAAGAAACGCCTGTCTGGGCACTTACCGGTCCATTCCAACACCATATCACGGGTTGCGTGGGCTGGGCAGCCTGGCAGTATTATCTGGTGACTAAAGATAAAACCTGGCTGCGCGATCGCGGATGGCCGATCCTGAAGGAAGTCGCTGACTTTTGGGCTTCCCGGGTGGAACGCAATGGCCCCGGAAAATACGATATCATCAATGTGATCGGCGCGAATGAATGGGAAGAAAATATCGACAACAATGCGTTCACCAACGGTATGGCGAAAACGGCCCTGGGTTATGCCATCGATGCGGCCAAAGAGCTGGGACTAACACCCAATCCTGACTGGGCCCTAGTGGCTGAGAATATCCCCATCCTCAAATTCCCCGACGGTACTACCCGTGAAAATGCTACCTACAACGGCCAAACCATTAAACAGGCCGATGTAAATCTCCTGGCCTACCCGCTAAAAGTCATTACTGACCCTGCCCAGGTCAAAAAAGACCTCGATTATTATGAGCCCCGCATGGCCAAAGATGGCCCGGCTATGGGCAATGCCATTCTCACGGTTTCCGCCGCGCGGTCAGGCGATGCAGATCGTGCTTATGGCCTCTGGGTGAACAGTTACAAGCCAAATGAGGTGCCGCCGTTTGGCGTGTTAGCTGAGTGCGCAGGTGGTACGAATCCTTACTTTGCTACCGGAGCAGGTGGATTTCTGCAAGCTACTATCATGGGTTTTGGAGGACTTGATATTACGCCGCAGGGCATTGTACAGCTGAAAACAAAGTTGCCCAAAAAATGGAAGTCTATTACAATCACGGGGATCGGGGTGGAGAAGAAGACTTTTGTGGTGAAGTAATTTAACTAAAAGCTTACCCTCAGGGTACTTTCCAATCGATAACCTGGAATAACTTTGCATTTTGTGGTTGTAGAAAATACTAATCTGTTTCAGCAATAGAACACATAGCATTGATTTATTCGAAGT
Organism: Lewinellaceae bacterium; assembly: GCA_947476195.1. Taxonomy (GTDB): domain Bacteria; phylum Bacteroidota; class Bacteroidia; order Chitinophagales; family Saprospiraceae; genus M3007. The sequence goes on from CANJPT010000013.1 coordinate 17,435, forward strand.
CGGCATATAGAATGCGGATTTTTGAATTCGCCTAAAACAGCATACCGTATCCTGAACAAAAGAACAGAAAACCCGTTTTGACCATCCTCTCCCACATTGATCACATTTCTAAAATTGACCACATTCTAAAATGTCCCACCTAAAAGAAGGCGATCTCGCCCCCGCATTTTCTGCCCTGAATGAAAAGGGCCAAATCGTAAGCCTTAAAGATTATGAAGGCAAAAAATTAGTACTCTACTTTTATCCAAAAGACGATACACCTGGTTGTACGGCAGAATCCTGCAGCTTGCGCGACGGCTATCCCCGTTTTCAGGCCCAGGGCTTCGAGATCCTTGGTGTGAGCCCTGACACTGTGAAAAAACACGTTAAATTCCAGGAAAAGTATAGTCTTCCCTTCAATTTATTGGCCGACGAAGATCATGCTGTAGCAGAAGCTTATGGCGTCTGGGGTGAGAAAAAATTTATGGGCCGGACCTATATGGGTATTCTCCGTACCACTTTTGTGATCGATGAGACAGGAAAGATTGTGCGTGTGATCTCAAAAGTGGATACTGGCAATCATACGGAGCAGTTGTTGGACCAGTGAAGCAGCCTTTTTTTTAGGTAAAGTAAAATTCAATTGCTTGTTTTGACAGTTTGAGTAGTTTTACGGCTTGCCCGCCATAACTTTAGTGAAGGCATGCTCAGTTCTAACTCAAATGTATGGTAGCTTGGGCTAAGGATTAACTGGTATGTTCCTCTTTTGCTAAAGCCTCAGCGGGTAAACAAACAAACAGCAGTCATGAAAAAAATAGGAATCCTACACGGCAAAGAGCGTTCTTTCCCTGAGGCCTTTGTGGCTCGGGTTAACTCAAAAAATGTAAAGGGGATATCTGCGGAACCAGTTCAGGTAGACGAACTGATGCAGGGGAATCCTACGCCCTATGCGGTAATGATCGACCGGATTAGTCAGGACGTGCCGTTTTATCGCGCATATGTAAAAAACGCCGGGCTCAATGGAACTGCTGTACTGAACAACCCATTCTGGTGGAGTGCGGACGAGAAATTTTTCAACAACTGCCTTAGCACTAAGATTGGCGTCCCTGTGCCCAAAACAATTCTTCTGCCGTCCAAAGAGATGCCACCGGATACCTCTGGACAAAGTTTCCGCAACCTGAAGTACCCGCTTGAGTGGGAAAACATGATCGATTATCTCGGAGGCTTTCCGCTCTTTATGAAGCCGCACTCCGGTGGCGGTTGGAAAAGCGTGTATAAAGTTGAGAACTTTGACGAATTCTTTCGCGACTATAACGAAACCAATACTTTGGTGATGATGTTGCAGGAGGCTATCGAATTTGATGCGTATTTCCGTTGCTATTGTCTCGGTGGTAAGTATGTGCGCATCATGGACTATGAGCCACGAAACCCACCCCATACCCGCTATGTTGCTGACCATAAAATAAGCAAAGCACTTCGCGAGCAAATGCATGACCTCGTGTTGCGTATCAATCGCTATCTCGGCTACGATTTTAATACGGTAGAATTTGCTATCCGCGATGGCATTCCATACGCTATTGATTTTTGCAATCCTGCACCTGATGCCGACCTCAGTTCCGTAGGGGAGGATAATTTTGAATGGGTTGTAGAAACTGCTGCAAAAATGACCATCGAAAAAGCCCTGACACACAAAGAAGGTGGCAATAACCTGACTTGGGGTCAATATATGCAGGATTCTGTCGCTGGCAGGATGTCGTCAATTCCTACTGAAACGGAACCTGCAAAAGCGAGCAGCAAAGTTAAAAAGTGATTTATTGGTGATGCGTTTACAACCTCACCGATATGCCAATTTTAGTTGTAGCACTACACCAATTAGCCATTTACCAATACACCAATTAGCTATCTTAAATGTACCCAGACCTTTCCTATCTCCTCCACGACCTGATCGGCACCGCGCCCGACAACTGGCTTTCTATTTTTAAAACCTTTGGTTTTGTGCTTGCGCTCTCATTCCTGGTGAGCGCTTTGGTGTTCAATATTGAGTTGCGACGCAAGGCTCGCGAAGGTTTCTATACACCTGTTTCGGTTACTTTTACGGAAGGGCTTCCTGCTACTAAAGGAGAAATTTTTGCCAATGCACTGGCTGGGTTGCTTATCGCAGGAAAAGGGTTTTATGCCTACCAACATTATGGTGAATTTCGCCATGACCCGGCCTCAGTCATTCTTTCTTCCAAAATACATTGGATAGCCGGACTACTTGGAGCGGCCGTACTTGGAGGCATTACCTGGTGGGATGGTCAACGCCGACGCAAGGCGGAACCAGTCATTTTACAGCGTCAGCTTTATCCACATGACCGATTGAGCGAAATGACCGTAATGGCAGCCATCGGCGGTATCTTAGGCGCTAAATTTTTTGACTTATTCGACAACTGGGAATCCTTTATACAAGATCCCATTGGCTCTTTGACCTCGGGTGGTGGATTGGCCTTTTTCGGCGGGTTGATTATGGGCTTTGTAATGGTAGTCTGGTTTATGTGGCGGCATAAGATTCCATTCTGGCCTACTGCCGATGCAGTAGCGCCTGCACTTACTGCCGGTTATGGCTTTGGCCGCATCGGTTGTCAGCTCTCCGGCGACGGGGATTGGGGCATCAACAATCTGGCGCCTAAACCCGGTTGGATGTCTTTTCTGCCCGACTGGATGTGGTCTTTCCAATATCCACACAACGTACTCAAAGAAGAGGTTTCGATCGAGGGTTGCACGTATGACTATTGCAAACAACTGGCTGAGCCAGTATTCCCTACGCCATTTTATGAAGTGATGATGATGTGCGTCGTTTTTGGCATTTTGTGGTCCATCCGCAAACGGTTCAAAGCTCCGGGTATGATCTTTTTCATTTACCTAGGCTTGATCGCCATCGAGCGTTTTATCATCGAAAAGATACGAGTGAATGTGGTACACGATGTGTTGGGTTTTCAGCTTACCCAGGCGGAAATCATATCTATTGTGCTTTTCTGTATCAGTTTGGGCGGTATGGTTTATGTTTCGAAATTCAGGAAGGCTAGCGAGGTTGCTTCGTAGTTTCGCCTAATCGGGGTGCGATTTGACGTCGCACCCCGGTTATACCCCACGCCCCTCCCCTTGCGCATCCAACTCATCACCCTTTTCTTGCTTTGCTCCACGCTGGCCTCTGCCCAGCCTGAATTTGATCAGCACCTGAATTTTGATCAGATTAAAGGCATGCTGGAAGCCGGAATCCAGGAAAAAGATCCGCGAAAACAAGCCATGGCCTGGTACCACTGGGCCTATTACGACGAAGAACAGACTGGTATTTCTGATTCTGCATTTCAATACCTTGCCCGAAGTGCCGATCGTTTTGGAAAAGCTGGCGACTCCCTGGCCTACCAGCGCGCCCGTGCCGATCTGGCCGACCGTATTGCTGCCCGTGGCCTATGGGATGAAGCCCTTAAAATGCACCAGGAAGCCCTTGAATATTTCCAGCGAACTGGTAATCTATACCTCGAAACCCACCTGCTTGCCCGTATGAGCAAGACGTATTCTGATCAGGGGAATGTTCAAAAAGCCATCGCCTTCAAAAGGGCCTTTTCTGCTCAAAATCAGGTCTTAAAAGATACCGTACTCGACATCGCAATGGCAAAATCTGAGGTGGAGCACAATGGCCAACTCGGCAAATATTCCATCGCCCGATACGAGGCATCCAACGTGCTGCGCCTGGCAGAACAGATCAAACACAGCGATTTTATTACCTGGGGTCAGTATTTCGTGGGGCGTTACAGCCTTTTGGACCGGGATTACAACATGGCCTTGTTTTTTCTGAAAAAAGCCGAAAAATCGGCTCCAAGGACCACCGTCGTGATGCGACGCGATATCTGCCGACAACTTTCCACTACCTATGCCGCACTTGACAGCCTGGAACTTGCCTTAAAATATGCTACCCGCGCCGTGGAAATCGGAGATACCCTAATCTCCACGGAGCGGGAGGCAGCACTGCACCGACTCGCCCTGCAATTCGACACTCGGGAAAAACGCCGTGAGATCAAGCAGCTGGAGGAAGAAAAAAGCGTCGTGAAAGAAGCATCAAAACAGCAGAAAATTGGCCTTTTAACACTCGGTGTAGCCTTGGCAGCCGTGCTTTTGGCCCTCTTTTTTATCGTGCGCGATTACAGTCACCGGATGCGGGTAAACAAACTGCTCGCCGCACAAAAAGAAGAGATCAATCAGCAAAAGATCAGGGATCTGGAAAATACCCTGAAGATTGAAACCATGCAAAGTATGCTCGCTGGCCAGGAAAGTGAACGACAACGTGTGGCACAGGATCTGCACGACAGCGTGGGAGGTCTGCTGGCAGCAGTCAAAATTCAGCTCGAAACCATGCTTTCTAAAAAGCCGAAGCGTGCGCAGGACGACGACTGGATAAAAATAAAAGCTTTGTTGGATGAAACGGTATCTGAAACCCGCCACATTGCCCGAAATATGCAACCCAGTGCTTTGCTGGAATTTGGCCTTGTGACGGCCCTGCGCGATCTAACCAATCGGGTCCATGGCGAAGGTGTGCCACACATCAGCTTCCAGCATTTTGGCGAATTTGCGGACATAGACCAGGAAATCGCACTCAATTGCTACCGTATCATCCAGGAATTGGTGCAGAACAGCCTCAAACATGCCCAAGCCACGGAAATTATGGTGCAAATCACCCGGACCGACAATCAGGTAGCACTCCTGGTGGAAGACGACGGAGCGGGATTCGATCCTGAAAGCAACAAAAAAGGCATGGGCACTGACAATGTAGCCCGCCGGGCGCATTTTCTCAAAGGAGAACTCAGTGTACAGTCTGCCAAAGGACAAGGAACCAGTACAGTGGTTACGGTACCAATTTCAGAAACTCAGGGTAAACCCTGAATTTTAAACCCGGTTTTGCCCTGAGGAAAACGGGAGCAGGTTTATAGATTTTTGTGATGGGCATTTCATAAACCGATTACACGTAGAGCATATTGGCACTTTTTATTTCGGGGTTTAAAACGGTGCTTTTCGTCATTTTTACCTTTTTTTAGGTATATTAATAAGGCTAAAGTCCTTCAAAACGAAAAAAATGACAAAAAAATCTTAATTTCACCTCCAGCAGAAAGTCTCCGACATACTCTTTGTACCTTGCCCCTCATCTTTATAAGTTGTTTTTTTACGGGTCGTTTTGAAATAGTTGAAATGGCTACATTCTAAACCTTTCGCGGTAAAAGTGCCGCACTCCTCCTCCTACTACCACAGTTTTTTGTGGTTTTTAGATCATCCTGAATACGCAGTTACGAATCGCCCGCCGCTCTACGGAGTCGCGGGCGTTTTTGTTACAGGGTTAAAAACGGTGTATTTTTGCACACTACTCGACATTTTCTAAAATCGAGACCTATAAGGTTCCCTAAAACCTTTTAGGTCTGGGGGCAAAACAAAAATGTCCGGTAGCATGCTATTTTTGCCAATTCTCCTCTTTTTCGTCATTGTGCTGTGCTTCAAATAGGGCCTGTCTTTGACAGTATATTTAAATCACTGCGGCACAACATATCCCCCCATCCCAGGGCAGACGCATTAAAAGTCAAGTGTTTTCTGCCTATAATCATCTGAAATTGTGCATTTAGAGATTTTTCGATTTACGCTAATATTCTCGGGAAAAGATTTCAAAAGGTTAAGTATACATCTTCGAATCAATGCTAAATTTTGTGAGACATTATTGCTTTGTTTTTGGCTTGAATCCTCCCCAAATTGAACATACATTGCCCAGTGAAGCTTATTCTCGATTCCCTAATGCTGGCGAATTTATTCATGCTCCCTCTGAGCTTTTTGCCATCAATATTAATCAGCTTTTCCGACAATGAACCTGCAAGCCCAGTTGCCCAAACAGCAAAAAACGCTTCAAATTCCTCGTGTTATATTAACACCATCACTAGGTTCAAGGTGTCATGTGATGGGATTCCGTTCACGAACGGACGATATTTTCGCAACCAGTCCTGCTTTAATTCTCCAAAGTCAACCATCTCCTCTCATTCTTGAAGCCCGCTCATCACGGCGCAAACCATTAAAAACAATATCTCCTCAAGTGGATATAGTTTTTTCCGGTCAATCCTTGGGTCTTCAATGTCCCCAAGCATGTCAAGTAAGCTATAAATTGGCTGCGAATAGTTTGGCTCTTGCATTTTTTGCCATAAAGGGCATCATTCCTTCTAATTTGTGAGAAATTTTAATGCGTTTGCCCTGTCCCATACTACTGGACATTTTTGTTTTGTCCCCAGACCTATAAGGTTTTTGAAAACCTTATAGGTCTCGATTTTAGAAAATGTCCAGTAGTCTGGCCCTGTCCCCTCCCCGGCCTACTTCCCCGCCTTCTGATAAACCATACTCCGCCACTTCGCCAGCAAACTGATCCCCACCAAGGCACCCACAATATAATACACAAACGAGGGCACCGGCACCGGATCCCCTGCGGCATAGGAGTGTAAGCCTGACAAGTAATAATTCACCCCGAAATAAGTCATGGCAACGGAGGCCCAGCCGAATAAGGTGGCGGTATTAAAAGCATATAGTCCTCTCAAACCGGGAATAAACCGCATGTGCAGGATAAAGGAATACACCAGTACAGTAACGAGCGCCCAGGTCTCTTTGGCATCCCAGCCCCAGTATCTGCCCCAGGATTCATTGGCCCACACACCACCCAGGTAAGTGCCAGTGCTGAGCATGAATAGTCCGCCAATCAGCGTCATTTCACTGATCCAGGACAGTTCTTTGATGATCCGATAAACGTTTTCACCGTTTTTCTGGTTGGCGAAGATCATGAAGATCAGGTTGAGTACGCCAATGATGGCCCCGAGTACCAAAAAGCCATAACTCCCGGCCTCCAGAGAAACGTGGATGGTGAGCCAGTAAGATTTCAAAACAGGCACCAGTGGCGTGATCTCCGGATCCAGCCAGCTTAGTCCGGCCACCATCATGATCGTGGCAGCCAGCACGGTGGTTGCGGCCAAACCGCCATAGGATTTTCGGGCAAAAATCAGGCCTGCAAGGGTAGTCGTCCAACCGATATAGATCAGGGATTCATACCCATTGCTCCAGGGTGCGCGCCCGGAGATAAACCAGCGTAGACCTAATCCAAAGGTGTGCATGGAGAAGCAAAAGGCTAAAAGCCATAAAGCTACTTTCCCAACCATTTGCAGCCGGGATTTTGGATTGAAAACCGAGGTGAAAAGTAAGACCAGAAAGGAGAGTCCCAATAATCCATAGAGCCCCGTAAGGCGACTGAAAATGTTTAGTTTATTGAGCAGCAGCTCTGCAATGACAGTGTTCTCTGATGGCAAAATTGCGCCGCCGTATTTTTGTTGATACTTGTCCAATTCGGTGATCATCTGATTGACCAGACTCCAGTCATTGCTCTGTACCGCTTCCTGTAATGCCAGGATGTACACCGAGTAAAATTTTTCAAGGATGGATCCTCCGGCAGCTAAATTATTCTGTTGGGGTACATCATCCGGTGACAGCCATGTATTGGAGGTGTCGCCGGGAATCGGGAACACTTTCATGAATCTTCCTGAGAAGACCATGCTACAGATATTCACCTTTTCGTCGATCTTCAGAAGTTCTTTTTCATAAACACCCCGGTCGCGCGGTGCTCCGTTGGAGGCCTTTCGGATAGCATCCCTCAGTTTGTATTCACCGGCGTCATTAAAAAAGTCATCATAAGAGGCCATTTCGCCGTTGATCCCCAGTAGTTTCTGAATGTCTTCCTGTTTGCCAACTTTGATAATCGGGGCATCGTACCAGGCTTTCGGATCGTAAGCCATGCCGAGAATGACCTGCTCCGGACTTTGTCCAAACAGCTCCTCTTTTCGGGAGATTTTCCGAAGCAGTTCATCGGCAAAAGTGTTCATCGGTTTTAAGCGCCCCTTATTGTCCTGTACCAGAATATGGCCAAATTTGCTGGCATGGTCAGCGTTGATTTCCTGTGGGCCAGGGCCACAATAGGCAGGCGTGGAAAATCCAAGGAAACCAGCCACTAAAAACACGCCCAGTGTTTTTGCCGACTGTCTCATTTTTTTTATGTTTTCAGCTAATTGTTGAAAGCGACTGTTTTTGCTGAACAGGGTCAGGATCATCCCCAGGGTCAGCAGGATATACCCGATGTAGGAGATCCAAGTTCCCACGGCATCGTAATTGACGCTTAGATAAGTACCTAACTCGTCCTGATCATAGGAAGACTGGAAAAAACGGTATCCATCGTAGTCCAGAATATGGTTCATATAGATCCGCTGATCGTGGGCCATATTGTTTCGATTGTCCATTAATGTGACTTCGCTGGCATAAGACGATGCGCTATTGGTACCCGGATATCGCTCCATGATAAAATCGCGCAGTTTGATGGCAAAAGGAAGCGTCACTCTTTTTGCGCCGTAAGCGACGGCTATTTGGGTGTTGTCAAAAGAAACTACCGCTGGTTTACCTTCTACGCCCTGACTTCCGATGACAAATACATTTTTTTCTAGGCCACCCAGACTGACTTTTATATCCAGTCCGCCGGTACTGGTACTCTTCATTTTGGGAGAATCGGAGCCAGTCATCGCCTTCGCACTTGGGTTAAAATCTCCGAATACAAAGCTTTGCTCCCCATTAGAATACATACTGCGCAGCATCAGGGTATGATAAACACCCGGGGCGAGTGTGTCGCGTTTCTGGGTGGCCATGACCATTTGCGAAAAGGCCGTAGGCGCCTTGAAAGTCAGGTTTTTGTCTTGATATTTTATATTGAAAGCCTCTGGGTCATCCGGGTTCCCAAAATTGAAAAGGGTTCCATAAATATCAGTTTTGTCGAGGTATTTTACCAGAAACTCTTCCCGCCCATTCATTCCGCCAATGACGACCTTGATGATTGGGACTCCTGACGGATCGTCCGCCATCGTCTCTTTAGGATTGGGCATAAAATTCTGAACCTCCACTTTCAACTCCTGATTGCCGATCATATAGGATCTTTTCAGGTGATTGTCGCCCAAAGTAGCAAACAGCACAGGCTCATCGAAGGAGTAACGTTTCCCATTGACCAGCGCCTGAAATTGCAAATAAGTTTCGGCGCTGATATAGGAGTTGGAGGCGCTGCCTTCCCGGATGTTCATCATGCCCTCACTACCAAAATAACGGGTTATGCCGGCTCCGATCAAAATGATAACCATAGCAGCGTGGAAGCTCATGGTACCCCATTTTTTTTGCTGCATCATCCGGAATCTGAAGATATTGACAATGAGTGTGATCCCGAATAAAACCAATAAAAATTCAAACCACTTGGTTTTGAAGATGAGCTTTTGTGCGGAACTGGTGCCAAAGTCATTTTCAACAAACGTGGCAACCCCGATTGAAATAGCAAAAAGTAAAATGTATAACCCGGCGGCAGAGGTGGAGAAAAGCCAGTCGAATAGTTTTTTCAATAAATTCATAGGAATGCTATAATCGGTTTTATAAAAGGAATCAGTGGCGCCTAAAGGATTAATAGCTGGTTCTATGAGGGATTTTCCCCGGAGAAAAAACTAAATACGCTGTAGATTCCGTCAATAATCAAGAAGGGTAAAACAAGCTTCTACTCATTCGGGAAAAACCTATGAACAGTTGCTTGGAGGTCTGAAATATTTAAAAAACTTACGTCCGTATTTAGGTCACATGCATCCGGGGAGATTTTGAAAAACATTAAAATTAGTCAGGAAGAAGAACTTACGAACAAGCGCTTAATTTCAACCCTGATTTTTTTAACATCTGAGTCTCGTGATAAATATCACGTTGCACTATTTACCTATTCCTGACATTTGTAGTGATAATGGGCTTTAGATGCATTTGGCTGACCCCAATACAAGTATTTCAGGGATGTTAAATGTAACAAATATTCCTTTATTTATGGGTAAAAACGTTTATTTTCCTGTTTTGTGGCTGGTTATTGCGGCCGTGGTTATTGGCATTGTAGCAGTCATTGCTGCAGTATCCTTTTACAAAAAGAGCATGGTGGATGATCCAATGCTCAGGGGGCGCTTTTATCGGCAATTCGTTTTTTTAACGAAGATCAATTTATTGTTGTGGGTATTGGCCCTGGCCATGACAGGAAGTGGCTTCGGCGCCTGGTATTGGGAGGATAAAACGCAGGAAATTGCCGTGGCTGAGGCGCGTGCCCGACTGACCCCGATCTTTGATAAAAGCAAAATATGGCAAGCGCCAGACCCCTACCTCGCCGAAACAGACAACGAAAAAAATCTCATCGCTTATGGCCGCGATCTGGTGGCCCGTACCCAGGATTATTTTGGGGAAAGCGGTCTGGTGCGTCCGGGAAGTATCAATGGCATGAACTGCCAGAACTGCCACCTGGAAGCAGGTATCAAACCTTTTGGCAATAATTATTTCGCGGTAGAAAGCACCTATCCACAAATGCGCGCCCGATCCGGTGCACTCGAAACCATTCCAAAACGGGTGAATGACTGTTTTCAGCGTAGCCTCAACGGACAGCCTATTGACACCACCAGCCGAGAGATGCGGGCCATTATAGCCTATATGCACTGGTTGGGTACTGGTGTTCCAAAAGGCGAAAAACCCAAAGGCACAGGAATAATGGAGGTGCCTTTTCTTGGTCGTGCCGCCGACCCCGTGAAGGGCCAGCAGATCTACGCCGCAAAATGTGCTTCCTGCCATGCCGCCGACGGACATGGTTTGCCTATGCCAGACAGTCCTCGAAATTATCCACCGCTTTGGGGCGACAAGAGTTACAACGAAGCGGCTGGCTTGTTCCGGATGTCTCGCTTTGCTGGCTATGTCAAAGCGAATATGCCCTTTGGCGCCACGTATCAAAACCCACAATTAACGGATGAAGAAGCCTGGGATGTGGCGGCATTTGTCAATTCTCAACCACGCCCGAAGCACCCGTTTCTCCAAACCGATTGGCCCAAGATCGAGAAAAAACCGTTTGACCATCCGTTTGGTCCGTTTAAGGATACCTTTCCGGAAGCACAGCACAAGTATGGGCCGTTTGGGCCGATTGTGGCTTTTTATAAAAAATAGATTTTGGACGGTGCACGGTATACGGTGAACGGTATACGGTGCACGGTGCACGGGGTCTCCACTCCCTCCACCGTAAACCGTCCACCATATACCGTTCACCGTATACCGTTCACCGTCCACCATATACCGTTCACCGTTCACCGTATACCGTTCACCGTAAACCGTTCCAACCATGAGCTCAGATCGTCGCAAATTTCTAAAAAACTCCCTGTTAACTGGCTTGGCCGCCGGGCTTGCACCGCTTGCATTAACGGGCAAAACCCTATTGCCTGAGACAGAGCACCCGGATAACACTTCAGGTTCTGAGGAAGACCTCGCTCCTTTAAACGGCACCCTCACCCTCCTGCAAACCACCGACGTGCACTGCCAGATCCACCCGCACGATGAGTTATTCTGGGAAAATGGGAAAGCGGTATTCCGCAAAACGGCCGGGTATGCGCACGTTGCAACGCTGTTTGATAAGGTACGCAAGAGCAATCCCAATACGTATATCATCGATACCGGCGATATGTTTCAGGGCAGTGAACTGTCTGTCAAAACCACCGGAAAGGCCATTACGCCCATTTTGAACGCCATGGGGTATGATCTTTATCTGCCGGGCAACTGGGAGGTGGTGTATTACAAAAAAGCCATGCAAACCCTGCTCGGTGGCCTCGATGCGCCCAAGGTCTGCGCTAATATGTTTCACGATCTGGGAGAAGGGAAAAAAGGGGAGCTCATTTTCCCACCGTATTTTACCTGGTCGAAATTGGGCGTAAAAATCGGCTTTCTTGGATACACCGATCCACTGGTACCAACGCGCCAGCCGCCAGCCTACTCCAAAGGCATTCTTTATACTAAACCAGAAGAGAATCTGGCTTATTACGTCAGTGTACTGCGCGAGCAGGAGCAGTGCGATTTTATTATCATTTTGGCACACCTGGGTTTGTCGCAACAAATCGCACTGGCCAATATGCCTGAATGTGAAGGCGTGCAGTATATTTTTGGAGGCGACACCCATGAGCGTGTGCGCGAGCCGATCGTTTGTAAATATGCCAAAGTAGTGGAACCCGGGGCATTTGGTTCTTTTGTCGGGCGGCTGGATATTGACGTAAAAGACGGCAAGATCACGGGTCATCGATACGAATTGATGGAAGTAGACCCGAAAAAATACAAAGCTAAAAAGGAAATATCGGCGCTTATTGATCAACTGGAGACTCCGTATCTGGATGAGATTGAGCGGGTGGTGGGGTATAGCACGGTCCCCCTTTATCGTTATTTTGTCATTGAAAATACCATTGATACCCTTATTGTTGACGCGCTATTCTGGAAAAATGGCACCGACATCGTGCTGTCAAGTGGTTTTCGTTTTTGTCCGCCTCGTAGCACACCCAATGCCGATGGTTTGATCCCGATCACAGAAGGGTATCTATTTGATATGCTGCCGGTGGATTCCACCGTTCGGACAGCCAAAGTGACCGGTGAACAATTGATGACCTGGCTTGAAAAAGAAATTCAAAACGTGTTTGCCAAAGATGCATCCAAACGTTTTGGCGGCTGGATGGTCAAGTTCCGGGGCATGGAAGTTGAATTCAATGCTTTTGGTGAACAAGGCAAACGGGTACAAAAAGTGACCATCGGTGGCAAACCGCTGGATCCTGCCCGCAGTTATTCCATCTCCGCTTGTGATCGTGAGGGCGATCCGGAAACCATACTTTGTCGTATTCCGAACGTTAAAGAGGGTAAAAACATGCCCTATTCCCTGCACCCGGTTTTGAAAGAGTATCTGGCGAAACATTCCCCGGTGACGCCGCTGCCGCACGGCGCTGCCAAAGCCTTGGATGCGCCGGCCACTTTGTTGACCCAGGTGAGTGGGGTGGCGTATGATTTTAGATAAAATATATTCAATCTACTACCATGAACTACTGGCAAACCTTCACCCAAAGTTTCACAGGCTACGCAAGTTACCTGGCCAATGAAGTACTCAACCCGCACTGGGGCAATTATTTCTACTGGCTCATTGCCATTTCGTTGGCCGTATATGTCCTCGAGCTGCTATTCCCCTGGCGGAAGAACCAACCAAACATTCGCGAAGATTTTTGGCTGGATACCTTTTACATGTTTTTCAATTTCTTCCTGTTTGGACTGGTAGGGTACAACGCGGTTTCCAGTGTCGTTTCACAGGGGTTCACTGATTTTCTGGCCAACGTTTTTGGTGTCCGGAATCTGGTAGCGATCAATATTGCCCAGACGCCGCATTGGGTGCAATTGCTGATTTTATTCCTGGTGCGCGATTTTGTGCAATGGAACACACACCGGTTGCTGCACAGGGTTCCGTTCCTTTGGGAGGTGCACAAAGTACACCACTCGGTGCGTGAAATGGGGTATGCTGCCCACCTGCGCTACCATTTCGGGGAAACCCTCGTATATCGTACCATTGAATATTTGCCCCTGGCGATGATCGGCTTCGGGATCCAGGATTTTTTGCTGGTACACCTGTTCACGATCGTAATCGGTCACCTGAACCACGCCAATATTTACCTGCCACTCGGGCCTTTGAAGTATATCTTCAACAATCCGCAGATGCACATCTGGCACCACGTCAAGGATATTCCGAAGGATAGTTACGGTATCAATTACGGCATTTCATTATCCCTATGGGACTATCTGTTCGGCACCGCCTGGATCCCTGGCGACGGGCGCGACATCAAACTTGGGTTCGAAGAAGTCGACACTTACCCACACGGTTTTTTTAGTCAAATGCTCAAACCTTTTCAACGAAAATGAAGCCCTGGAACGATTGGAAGTTGGTGATTATGGCTTGTCTGTTTCTTGGGCTTGCCCCTTTTATCCCAGAACCGCACCTGCTGGGCAAACTTCGCTGGGTCGCTGGCGGTGCTATCGGGATGCAAGCTTTGGACTGGTTTGATCTCCTATGGCATAGCTTACCCTGGGTGTTGCTGATGAGGCTGGTGTTTTTGAAAATCTTTGGTTTGCCTAAAATTGTATAGGTTTATGGCGCTGTTTGTCCTGTATTCGCCGTGCTGCGACAGGACGAACAGAGCCAAACAATCGTATTAACAGGATAATTCTGATTCAACACATCCCAACTATGACACACATATTCGAAGTAGAAAACATCAAATGCGGCGGTTGCATGAACACCATCCGCAAAGGGCTCGAGCAAATGCAGGGCGTCAAGGCTGCCCAACCTGAAAACGAGCACGGTACTGTCACAGTAGACTTCGATGAGCAAGAGGTCTCCGCTGCTGACATTGGCCTCAAACTATCCGATATGGGTTATCCCCTTCTGGGTGAGAACAATTTTGGAAAAAAAGCCAAATCATTCGTGAGTTGTATGATCGGACGCGTGACTGCGGAATAAGTAAATAGGGCAGATGCGCAGATAGATTATTCTCAAAGGGGGAAATTTTGCCTGCAAAGTTTTGAACGAGATATCTACCTTGGGGGGGCTATTATATGTATATGGAGAATTACCGTCATTTGTTTCCTGATCTTGAAGAAGCCTTACTACGAGAATTACAGGAGAAAGGCCGCATCTTAACCGCAAAAGCAGGCCAGGTTTTGATTCAAAGCGGCCAGAATATTCGCAATACCATGATCGTGCTGGATGGCCTGATCAAACTCTATCGTGAAAATGATGAGGGCAGCGAATTTTTTATGTACCATCTCCACCCTGGCGACGGCTGTGCACTTTCTTTGATCTGTGATCGAAGTTTTAAGCTTAGTTCCGTTACCGCGAAAGCTGTGACGGATTCCGTATTATTGGTTGTGCCGCTGGAACATACCGAAAACTGGATGCGTCAATACCGCACCTGGTATCATTTCGTGGTAGGAACTTACCGTCGACGGTACGAGGAATTGTTGGAAACCATCGATCATATCGCCTTTCAAAACATGGATGAACGGCTTGAGTTTTATCTGCGTCGCCACCAACAGGCGCTCCAAACCAATGTGCTTGAAATTACCAATACCCAGATTGCGCAGGAACTCAATTCCTCCCGCGAGGTCATTTCGCGTTTGATGAAAAAACTCGCAGAAGACGGCAAAGTACGTTTGATGAAAAACGGGATTGAGATTTTGAAACCCTAATCAGCCTTTGGGAAAAGTGCCGCATACTCCGCATCAGTGAGCAATCTACTTCGCACCATAAACCGCAATCCAAGCGGAATTTCCAGCGAAAAACTTGCCCCGCGACCGGGCACTACGTCTATTGTAAGGTGGGTGTGCTTCCAGTATTCATATTGATCCCTGCTCATGTAAAATGGGCAGCCATGAATATATCCTAACAGCACATCGGATTTGCCGGTGATGAATTCACCTTCCGGAAAACACATCGGCGCCGAGCCGTCACAGCAGCCTCCGCTCTGGTGAAACATCAGCGGGCCGTGCTGTGCGCGCAACTGGTCGATGACCGCAGCAGCAGCGGGGGTGATTTCTACCCTTGAAATTTTTTCCATGGTGCTTGTTGTTAATTACTCTATTGCAAACAGGATAGTTTTTGCATCACTCAAATCATAGTAAAAAACACCGGGCAGCCTACAGCAGCCACCCGGTGTCGTTATCGAAGCAAAATTTATCTACTAAAAAAAGCCGAGCTTGTTCTTGTCGTACGAGATCAACATGTTCTTGTTCTGACGATAATGGTTGAGCATCATCAGGTGCGTTTCCCGACCAAATCCGGATTTTTTATAGCCGCCAAACGGCGCGTGTGCCGGATAGGCATGGTAGCAATTGACCCACACCCGTCCGGCCTGAATGGCTCGTGGAATGGTGTATAATTCATGTGCATCTCGGGTCCAAAGTCCTGCACCCAGACCATACAAGGTATCATTGGCGATGGCCAGCGCTTCTTCGGTAGTTTTGAAAGTAGTCACAGAAGTAACCGGCCCGAAGATCTCTTCCTGGAAAACGCGCATTTTATTGTGGCCTTTGAAGATCGTAGGCTGTACGTAATAACCCTTTTCCAGTCCGCTGTTCAAAGAAAAAGCCTCTCCGCCGCAAAGAATCTCGGCGCCCTCTTGTCGTCCGATCTCCATATAACTCAGAATTTTTTCATACTGATCATTGGAAGCCTGCGCGCCCATCATAGTCTCCGGATCGAGTGGGTGGCCAATTTTGATGGCTTTTGTGCGGGCGATCACGCGTTCCATGAAGCGATCGTAAATGGATTCATGCACGAGAATACGCGATGGGCAGGTGCAAACTTCACCTTGATTGAAGGCAAACAGCACCGCGCCTTCCACACATTTATCGAAGAATGCATCGTCTGCATCCGCGATAGAAGGCATAAAAATATTGGGTGATTTGCCTCCCAATTCCATGGTAACCGGATTCAGGTTTTCTGAAGCGTATTGCATGATCAGACGTCCGGTAGTCGTTTCTCCGGTAAAGGCCACTTTATTGATTCTGCTGGATTGGGCCAGAGGCTTGCCGGCTTCGATCCCAAATCCATTGATCACATTGAGCACGCCGTCCGGAAGAATACCCTGGATAAGTTCCATGAGGATGAGGATGCTGGTAGGCGTCTGCTCAGCTGGTTTGACGATGGTGCAGCAACCTGCGGCCAGCGCCGGAGCGATTTTCCAGGCTGCCATGAGCAGTGGGAAATTCCAGGGAATGATCTGCGCGACCACTCCGATGGGTTCTTTGATATTCATGGAGACCGTGTGGGCATCCAGTTCTACCACCGTGCTTTCTTCTGCACGGATCACGCCTGCGTAGTAACGAAAGTGGTCTACTACGAGCGGAACGTCGGCTGCAAGGGTTTCGCGGATGGCTTTTCCATTGTCGATGGTTTCTACCGTAGCCAGGTATTCGAGGTTTTTCTCCACCACATCTGCAATTTTCAGGAGCATATTGCTGCGCTCCGTCGCAGAGGTACGTGCCCATGCGGGAAATGCTTTGTGCGCGGCATCCAGGGCTAGTTCCACGTCTTTGTGGTTGGAGCGGGCTACCTGAGTGAAGGCCTTTCCATCGATCGGGGAGATGTTGTCGAAATACGCGCCATCCACCGGAGCCACCCATTTGCCACCGATAAAGTTATCGTACCGCGCTTTGAATGTCGGGCGCGCAACCAACGTACTTGTTTTTTCTTTTTCCAAAACTGCCATAGGTCATGATATTATTAATATGAATTGAAAAATTTAATTCTGAATGAGACAAAGGTATCGGTAGCTTTGGGGGATAATATTTTCCTGCAATATCGTATGAGTGAACAATCGTATCATTTTTGAAGACCATTTTCGGTTTTGGAATGGAGTGTGGTAACTTTGTTTGTAGAAATAATAAAAATGGCCAGATCTGGAGATGTAAATATGAATTATTCTGTTCAGCACGAGACAAGGCTTCGGCATTTGTTTGACCATCGGGACACGCTGGTGGAAAGCCGTAAGGTCTTTGCCTTTGATACTGCTGAGCTTAATTTGTTTGAGACGGTACAACGCTCGGAGCAATTTGCTTTACGCTTCCCTGATCCGGTTATTGCGATCATGCTGAAAGGGAAAAAAGTGATGCATCTTGGTCAGGAACAAGGCTTTGATTTTTTGCCGGGCCAATCCGTGATCCTCAATAGCCATGAGCGAATGGTCATAGACTTTCCGGAAGCAGAAGAGGCCAATCCAACCCGATGTATTGCGCTCACCCTTTCTTCCGATTTGATCCAACGAACGGTGGAGCGTGCCAACGACCAGTTCACGCGACTGGATGGCGCCAGCTGGTCGCTGGATTATTGCAATTATTTCCTGAGCAACGATGATAATCTGGATGCGCTCGTGCGCCGTCTGATGTATCTCTACATGGAGGATGTGTACGGGAAAAAAGTGCTGACCCAGCATGGTTTGGAAGAACTGGTGTTGCGCATCATGCAAACCCAGGCAAGACAGATGTTGCTCACCACCGATTCGCCCAACCGTCATCGATTGGGCGAAGTGCTGCAGTTTATTCGCCGAAACATTTCCGAAAACCTGTCCATTGACGATCTGGCCCGCCGCAGCTATTTGTCTCGGCCGCAATTTTTTCGTGTTTTTAAACAAGAAATGGGCATTACCCCGGTAGAATTGGTCAACAAGGAGCGGTTGCGTTATGCCAAGCGGATCTTGTTAGAAAGCCGGGATATTTCCCAGGCTTGTTTTGCTGCGGGCTTCAATAGCCTTTCCTATTTTCATCGTATTTTCAAAAAAGAAGAACGCAAGACCCCGATGATTTGGTTGGAAGAAAATAGATAGCCAGGAACAGTATTATTTCGCTGCAAAACCCCATAGAACGCCGGATTCTATGGGGTTTTACATTTTTTTTGCACTTCGTGACAAATATCTCAGTCAAGTACCTCCAACTGCTCCCACATTTGCAGGATCAATTTGACATTGCAGGAACTTAAGAAACCAGTAATTATTCATCCATTTCGATGCAAACATTTACTTCATGGAAATCATAGGCTATTTCGCGTCGATGCTGATCGGCGTTTCCCTCGGACTCATTGGCGGCGGGGGCAGTATTTTAACAGTACCGGTTCTGGTTTATCTTTTTGACGTGGATCCGGTGCGGGCTACGGCTTATTCGCTTTTTATTGTCGGCGCCACCAGTCTTGTGGGAACTTATCCCAAGTATCGGGACGGAATGGTCAACCTTAAAACGGCAATTATTTTTGGTATTCCAGCTATTTTGGCTGTGTATGCTACAAGGGCTTTTTTGGTGCCGATGATTCCTAATCCTGCGTTTAGCATCGGCAGTTTTGTGGTGTCCAAGGCCATGCTTATGATGGGTATTTTTGCCACACTGATGGTATTTGCCTCCTATTCAATGATCCGCGGAAAGAAAAGTGGCCTGGAGGAGAAGGAGTCCGATGGGCCTCAAAAATTTAATTATCCCATGATTTTGATGGAAGGAGCTGTTGTGGGTATACTTACGGGTCTGGTAGGTGCCGGAGGCGGATTTTTGATCATTCCAGCGTTGGTATTGTTTAGCAAACTGCCCATGAAGCAAGCCGTCGGCACTTCGCTGCTCATCATTGCCGCCAAATCACTTATTGGCTTTACCGGCGACTTGTCGCACTATGAAATGGATTGGACGTTGCTGGGGATCATCACCGCACTGGCCATCGCAGGGATATTTATCGGCAACAGACTCAGCCGCAATGTGGACGGCGAAAAACTCAAGAAAGCATTCGGTTGGTTTGTGCTCGTGATGGGGATTTATATCCTGATCAAAGAACTGGTGCTCAACCCTGCTGCTGCTGGCATGGGGCATTAGAAACAGGATCCAATAACTATCTTGTTGCCTGATTTAACCGCATCCCAGGCATGACGCAAGATTTAAAAATCATTACCCGAAACATTTGGATACTCTCTCTGGTCAGCCTATTCACCGATATGGCCAGCGAGATGTTATATCCGGTCATGCCGGTTTACCTCAAAAGCATTGGCTTTTCTATTTTGTTAATCGGGGTGCTGGAAGGTGTTGTAGAGGCCACCGCAGGCCTGAGTAAAGGCTATTTTGGTAACCTCAGTGATCGAACGGGCCTGCGTAAACCATTTGTGCAGATGGGCTACGCACTCAGTGCCCTTTCCAAGCCGATGATGGCGGTTTTTACTTACCCTTTATGGGTCTTTTTTGCCCGAACCACCGACCGCCTGGGTAAAGGCATTCGTACCGGCGCCCGCGATGCCTTACTCTCCGATGAAGCCACGCCTGAAACCAAAGGCAGGGTATTTGGTTTTCACCGATCTATGGATACCATCGGAGCGGTGATCGGGCCGCTGCTGGCGCTCATTTTTCTGCAGTTCTATCCTGGAAATTATACGACCCTTTTTTTTCTGGCCTTCCTGCCGGGCATTCTGGCGATCGTGTTTACTGCGCTGATTCAGGAAAAAAAGAAATTGCAGACAGCTTCTGTGATCAAACCCGGCTTTTGGGATTTCCTGCAATACTGGCGGCGCAGCCCGGCACAATACCGGCAATTGGCCAGCAGCCTGCTTTTTTTCGCCTTGTTTAATAGCTCTGATGTATTTCTGTTGCTGCAGGTCAAAGCGGCAGGCCTGAGCGACAGTGCTGTGATCGGGATGTATATTTTTTACAACCTCGTATATGCCGCTGCTGCTTATCCAATGGGCTTGCTGGCCGATCAATTCGGCATGAAACGCGTGTTCGTATCTGGCCTATTATTATTTGCTGCCGTCTATGCCGGTATGGCATTCGCATCCACCTGGCCAGTTTTTGCTGCGCTGTTTTTTGTTTACGGACTGTATGCCGCTGCCACGGAAGGCGTTGCGAAAGCCTGGATGACCAATATTTCAGCCAAAGAAGATACGGCCACTGCCATCGGAACCTATACCGCGTTTCAAAGTGTAAGCGCCTTGCTGGCGAGCAGTCTGGCAGGTTTTATATGGTATGCTGCAGGCCCGTGGGCTGTGTTTAGCATCAGTGCCGTAGCCGGGGCATTAGTAGCCGTATATATAGGGTTTCTGAAGAATTTTGAAAAATAATCGCTTGCCGTGACTCAAGTCACGCAGGGAGCGCTTCAGACTGCCCCACCTTTGTATCATCAATTCAACCACACCGCTATTTCTAAAAGATAAAATTACAGACATCATGTTTTTCCAACACGTTTACGACAAAACTTTGGCACAGGCCAGTTATTTCATAGGTTGCCAGAAGGCGGGCGTTGCCATGGTTATTGATCCAAAAAGGGATGTTGATCATACTACTGGACATTTTTGTTTTGCCCCCAGACCTATAAGGTTTCCAAAAACCTTATAGGTCTCGATTTTAGAAAATGTCCAGTAGTGTGGATGTTGATACCTACCTCGAAATTGCCCGACAAAACAATATGATTATCACCCATGTTGCAGAAACACATATTCATGCCGACTTCCTTTCCGGCTCACGGGAACTTGCTGCACTCACGGGCGCAAAGCAGATGTACCAATCCATCAAAAAATTCGCAGAGCTCCCAGACTACATTCAGGTCTGGCCTGGCCACGGCGCAGGTTCCGCCTGCGGAAAAGCACTGGGTGCTGTCCCAAGTTCTACCGTAGGTTATGAAAAGATCCGAAACTGGGCCCTTCAATACCCCACCAACGAACCTGGTTTTGTGCAGTACCTCCTGGCTGACCAACCGGAGCCGCCCAAATACTTTGCTATGATGAAAAAGCTCAACAAGGTGGATCGCTCCTTGCTGACTGAAGTACCGAAGCAAAAAAAACTAAGCACGAGTGAATTGGTCGCCAATCTGGGGACAGGCGTAAAACTTATTGATGCCCGCAACAAGCTTGATTTTGCTGCAGGCATGAATGAATGGGTGAATACCAGGAATCCTATCATTTCGGAAAACTGATAAAAAATACTGCTTACCGTGACTTTAATCACGGAATCCATCTTCTATGCGGGGTTACCTTTGTACCATAAGTTTCAAACCATCCACGTTCAAATTTTCCCAGTCATGAAAATCGAGCAAATCTATACTGGCTGTTTGGCACATGCAGCCTATTATCTGGAAAGCAATGGTGAAGCAGCCATTTTTGACCCGCTTCGGGAAATAGATCCATACCTCAATCGTGCTGCAAAAAGCAATGCCCGGATAAAGTATGTTTTTGAGACCCATTTCCATGCCGACTTTGTTAGCGGGCACTTGGACCTGGCAAAGAAAACGGGTGCACAAATAGTTTTTGGCCCTACTGCAAAACCTGGGTATGATGCTATCACGGCAGAAGACAACCAGATTTTCAAGGTTGGCGACTACACGGTGAAGGTCATCCATACACCAGGGCACACGATGGAAAGCACGACGTATTTGTTGATAGATGAAAATGGAAAGGAACACGGCATCATTTCTGGTGATACCCTGTTTATTGGAGACGTTGGGCGACCTGATTTGGCGCAACACGTCGTTGCCGAATTGACGCAGGAAAAATTGGCCGCACACTTGTACGACTCGCTCCGAAACAAAATTATGCCACTTAGTGATGACCTTATTGTATACCCCAACCACGGAGCTGGGAGTGCCTGCGGCAAAAACATGAGCAAAGAAACGACCGACACATTGGGGCATCAAAAAATGGTCAATTATGCACTTAACCCGGAACTGACCAAAGAACAGTTTATCAAAGAAATTTTGAGCGGGCTGACCGCGCCTCCAGGCTATTTCCCGAAAAATGTGCTGATGAATATCAAGGGGTATGAAAGTTTCGAGACTGTAATGGAGCGCGGCACAAATCCACTTTCGCCCCGTGCGTTTGAGGCAGCAGCCAATGAAACGGAAGCCTTGGTGCTGGATACCCGGGATGCCCAGAAATTTTCGGAAGGATTTGTCCCCAACGCCATCAATATCGGTATTGACGGAAACTTTGCACCTTGGGTGGGTGCCCTGATCCCAGATATTAAGCAGCAAATTCTACTGGTAACCGATCCGGGCCGTGAACAAGAGGTCGTGACTCGCCTGGCTCGCGTTGGCTATGACTACTGTATCGGCTATCTGGATGGCGGTTTCGATGCCTGGAAAAAGGCTGGAATGGAAATTGACAACATTAAACGGGTCACTGTAGATCAATTGGCCGATATTCTGAAAGCCGCGCCTCAAACTCCTGTGTATGATGTGCGCAAACAAAGTGAATACAATAGCGAACACGTGGAGCAGGTTGAAAATGCACCCTTGGATATTATCAATGAATCCATGCTTAGCATTCCAAAAGACAAAACAGTTTTTGTACACTGCGCAGCTGGGTATCGCTCCATGATCTTTGTAAGTATCCTGCGGGCACGTGGGTATGATAATTTGGTGGATGTCGTAGGCGGCTTCAAAGCAATTAAAGACAGTACTAAATTCAAGATTTCGGACTATGTATGTCCGACTACCTTGTTGTAAAGACAGCTCCATAAACCTCGTAGGTTTCAAAAAACTGGCGAGGTCTTTCTAAGAATAAAACTTTTCCTCACACAAATACTACAAACAATGGCTTGGACATCATTTTTGAAAAACCTGATCGGCGGCGACAAAACAGAGGTTGCTGAACTCGACAATACAGCAGATACCGGCGCAGCCCGCAATGAAAATCTTTCGGGTCGTGCATTTAAAAAACAACTGGAAGAAGCGGACAATGCCATTTTGTTGGATGTACGCACCGCTGGAGAATTTTCTGGCGGCACCATCCCCGGTTCAAAAAACATTGACTTTCTTTCACCTTCATTCGCTACTAAAGCCAAGACCCTGAATAAGGATGCAACGTATTTTGTGTTCTGCCGAAGCGGTAACCGCAGTGGACAAGCTTGTAAAATGATGTATAATATGGGCTTTAATGTGCGGAATTTGTCGGGCGGGATTGGTGCTTTTCCGGCTTAAAAAAAGGTTCCATTGGAATATGGATGACTCCTGTTTAATACAATGAATTCATAAGCTGGCTTGCTCCCTGATCGGGGAGCAAGCCGGAGCTTTTTTGTCCATACCCATCATTATGTTTTCCAACAACTTCATCGCCGCTCTGATCCTCGTCCTCCTGCTGCAAGGCGCCACCCAATGCCGTACCCAATCCGCCTCACCAATTTCGGGGAAAGTCACGCTGTCGTCGGATTGGAAACCGATGATGTACCTGGTTCAGCCGCGCAATTTTTTGGAAATCGCCTCGAATTTTAGCGGGTTGGTGGTTGATTCGGCAGCGATCCTGGGAGAAGGTCGTTTCAGCTTCACTAAGTTGTCTCTTTCCGGAGAAAAAGCACTCTTCCAACTCTGCGTCCAAAAGGCCGGAAATCGCTTCCCCAATCAACTGATGGACGATGATCCTTTGATGTCCAACTATATGCCGGTGGTTTTGCAAAAAGGTGACCGGCTTCAGGTATCTGCAGAAGCCGGGCATTTTCAGGCTTCGTTTTCCATTCAAAATCCATCGGAGGAGAATCAGGCGTTACTGAAATTGCGGGATATCCGACACCATGCCTTTCGTCAGGAAAGCGCCCAAATGGCCGGGGGAGAGCATTCAGATGAAGCCGCATTACTTGAGCGCGAAGCAGCCTTAAACCGGTATCAGCAGCCGCTCATGGCCTTTGCGGATTCGAGTATTTCGCTCTGGCCTGCTCTGGTGGCCACACGTTGGGTGAGCCCCTTGAGCGACTATGAACGCGTACCGGAATTT
Source organism: Lewinellaceae bacterium (assembly GCA_947476195.1). Classification (GTDB taxonomy): domain Bacteria; phylum Bacteroidota; class Bacteroidia; order Chitinophagales; family Saprospiraceae; genus M3007. The sequence continues at coordinate 41,614 of CANJPT010000013.1, forward strand.
CTATTTGGGCAGTGTGAAAAATGGCACGGCAAAGCACCTGAAAACCAATGGACAGCCCAATTATGCCAGGCCGCAAACCGGGAAAAGCTGCCGGTGCTGAAGGGGGATAAGATCCCTGATTTTCAGCTCCCTATGTTGGCCGGTGACACCATGAGCTTATATACGCTTTTGGGCGCCCGACTTACCATTCTGGATATTTGGGCTTCTTGGTGTGCCCCATGCCGTCGTGAAAACCGGGAGGTATTGTCGCCGCTTTGGACGCAGCAAAAAGATCGTGGGCTGCAAATTTTAGGCTATTCGATCGACAGCAGCCCGGCAGCCTGGAAAGCAGGCATTGCCAAAGATGCAGCCGCCTGGCCTCATGCCTCGCATCTTAGCGGGGATGCCACGCCTTTTATGGAAGCCTTGCGGATCACAAGCATTCCGGCCAATTTTATACTCGATGCACGAGGGAAAGTGCTGGCTAAAAATTTGCACGGGGATGCCTTGCGGGTTTTTGTGGAGGAATATTTGAAGTAACCTTCAACTTGAAACCTTCAAATTCCCCCTATTTGTAAGCCATCTCCGTACCAACTTCTCCATTTCCACAGCATGAAATACGATCAGGGAGACCATCAGACAGGTGCCTAATTCAAGCAGGGTAAGGGGCTGGGTAGAAAAGATCTCTTGTAAAAAAGGCACGTAAAGCAGGGCTAATTGCAATACAAAAGTCAAAGCGACTGCTCCGATCAAGGGTAAATTACTAAAAATGCCTTGCCGGAACAGGAAAAAATGTTCGCTGCGAATGGCCATCACGTGTCCCATCTGGCTGAGACAAAGCACTGTAAACACGTAGGTTTGCCATTTTGGATCATGGTTATGCATCGCCCAGGCCTGCATGCTCAGACACACGGCACCCATCAGCAAGCCCACCCAAAGGATATGCCAACCCATTCCTTGTCCAAAGATGTTTTCGTTGGGCGCCCTGGGAGGCAAACTCATGACATTCTTTTCGGCTGGTTCGTTGGCCAGCGCAAGTCCCGGCAGACCATCGGTCACCAGGTTGATCCAGAGAATGTGAATCGGCAATAAAGGAATCGGAAGTCCGATCAGTGGAGCGAGGAAGATCGTCCAGATCTCGCCACTATTGCTCGTCATGGTGTACTTGATAAACTTGCGGATATTGGCAAAAATGCGCCGCCCTTCTTTCACCGCCTTAATGATGGTGGCAAAATTGTCGTCCAGCAAGATCATGTGCGCAGCTTCTTTCGAAACATCCGTGCCAGTGATGCCCATGGCCACCCCAATATTTGCCCGTCGAAGTGCAGGAGCATCATTTACCCCATCACCAGTCATCGCCACGAATTGGTTTTTCAGCTGCAAGGCCTTCACGATCTGGAGTTTTTGCTCCGGCGATACCCGGGCATAGACTTTGATGCGTTCGATCTCTTCGATGAATTCGTGTTCTGGCATTTGCAGCAGTTCTGCGCCAGTGATCAACTTGTCGGTTGGGCTGCTCAAAATACCAATTTTTTGGGCAATGGAGGCTGCCGTAACCGGGTGATCCCCAGTGATCATAACGGGCACAATGCCTGCGGCTTGGCAATCGCGGATGGCTTTTTCTGCTTCTTTGCGCAGTGGATCCATCATTCCGGCTATTCCACAACATTGTAATCCTGTTTCAAGCGTCGCAAAATTAAGTTCCGAAGGCAAGACATCGACCACCCGACAGGCATATGCGAGCACGCGCAGACCATTTTCCCCCATTTTTTCTCCTGCCGCGATCATGGTGGCCGCGTCGGTATCTTCGCAGGCTTTCAGCACAGATTCTAGGGCACCTTTGGTGACGATCAAAAACCGCTTTTCGTTCCAGCGGTGCACCGTGGTCATCATTTTACGCGTTGCATCAAAGGGCAACTCCGCTACTCTTTTATAGGCGTCCGGCTGGAGCGGACCGTGCTTTTCTTCGCCATAAACGGCCAGGGCTACTTCTGTGGATTCGCCGATTTGCTTTCCTGCTTTATTCTTTTTTACATTGTGGTTGAGCGACATGCAAAGAAAAAGGGCTTCTTCTGCGCTGAGGGATAGTCCAATTGGAGCAGATTCGGGCACCCAGGTTTCGGTGACGGTCATGCGGTTCTGGGTCAGTGTTCCGGTTTTATCCGTGCAGATAAAAGTAACGGAGCCCAGGGTTTCTACTGCGGGAAGTTTTCGAATCAGCACGTGTTTACGCGCCAATCGTGCAGCGCCCATGGCGAGCGCAATGGTCACTACGGCTGGCAGGGCTTCCGGGATGGCTGCGACGGCCAGAGAGATGGACGTCAGCAACATCTTGATCGGATCTTCGCCCCGGATTAAGCCGGTCACATAAAGCACTACACAGATAGCGAGGACGGCAAAGGATAGCTTCTTGCCAAAATCTGCCAGTCGTTTCTGGAGTGGGGTCTGCGATTCATCTTCCTGCAACATTTCAGCAATGCGACCAATTTCGGTCTTCATGCCCGTGGCTACGACCACCCCATGTCCCCTGCCGGCTGTTGCCAGTGTACCTTTATAGGCCATATTGGTACGGTCGCCAATAGGCAAATGCTCCCCTTCCAGGCCCTCGGTTTGTTTCTCCACGGCATTGGATTCGCCCGTCAGGGAGGCCTCTTCAATCTGCAAGGCATGGGATTTCAGTAGCCTGATATCGGCAGGTACCATGTTGCCAGCCTCAAGGTTGACCACATCACCCGGCACTAAAACGGAAGCATCAATCTGAACGGGCGTACCCTCCCGAAGGACCGTCGCCGAGTGTGCCGACATCTTTTTCAGGGCCTCCATGGCCTTTCCTGCCCGGTACTCTTGTACAAAACCAATGATCGCGTTCAGCAGCACGATGATCAGTATGACAATGGTGTCTTTGAGTCCTCCGATCAAACCCGATACCACTGCGGCGGCCAGCAGGATGATGATCATCACATCTTTGAACTGGAGCAGAAACAGCATCCAGAGCGGCTTTTTCTTTTTTTCCTTCAAGGCATTGAGGCCATGCTCTATAAGCCGCGCTTCTGCCTGGAGGTTGGATAGTCCTTCGGGGTGACTGTCAACTTGTTTTATAGCTTCTTCTTTATCGATTAAATGCCAATGCATAAATTATTTGGGTTCTATTTGTTTATGGTCTTTCAAAACCTACCCACGAAGTTAATGAAAATATATGATTTTTTTCAAACACATGCTAATCATCATCATCATTTTCCCGCTTCCCTTCCTTTTTCTTTGAATTATTGCCTCGGTTTTCACCGCGGTTAGATTCTCCTTCGCCCTCATCACCACTTCTGTGGCAGGCAACACAATTGGTTATATTGCTGATTCCTTCTTCTCTGTGCTCTGACAAAATATTGTTCACGGTGTGCTCATGGCATCCGTAACAGGTATAAGTATCATAATTATTGTTTTTGTGGCAGGTATTGCAACTTGCATTGTGGTCTCCGTCCAGCGCAAAATAGCGGTCGTGATCAAAATTTGCCGGAACCCATTTGTCCGTGCTGTGGCAGGAATTGCAGTTGTTTTTTAATGATTGGTGTAAGTTGTCCTTAGGCTTTTGATGGCAGGCAATACAATTGTTCCGATCTGAAACCGTCAGTAGGTTGTGATCGAATTTAACATCTGATTTCCAGCCTTCTGTATTGTGGCAACTACTACACGCGGAACTTAGCTGTTTGTGAAGATTGTCTGTTGGTTTCTGATGGCAAGAGACACAGTCGTTCTTGTCAGGAACCATGAGCATATCGTGATCAAATTTCACCCCGGATTTCCAGCCTTCGGTATTGTGACAGCTTTTGCAGGTGGTGTTTAATTGTTTATGAAGATCATCGCTTGGTTTTTGGTGACAACTTACACAGTTGTTGATTACGGTTTCTGACAAGAGATTATGCTTAAATCCATCCAGTTTTGTTGCAGGGTTTTCACCCTCATGGTCTGTGTGGCAAGCCATGCAGGATTGATTTGAAAGGTTTTCGTGGAATAAAACCTTTTCCTTACCTGCTACCATATTATTGCCATTATTTGCCTCTTTTCCTATTTCTGACAACTTATGGCAAGCAATACATTTATCATTTTCAATCCCCCCAAAGGGTGTATGACAAGCAAAACAATTGTTATTAAATTCCTGGTGTCCTTGCACCAATTCTCCCGGGCTGAGCATGGTATGCGGGAACCGCACCATTAAAAAAACGATACCCGCTACAATTCCTAAGATCAGTATGTTTTTCATTTTTTGAACATAAATACGGTGATGATGTGCAGAAGAGACAAAATTCCAAACATAAAGGAAATTGGAAGGTGGATGTCCCTCCATTTTCGCATAAGATCTACTACGATAGCATCAAAAAAAAGTTCTTTGTCGGCGGCTTCTTTCGTAATACCAGTAATGGAAAATTCCTGTCGGGCAGCACTGAGTGAATCGGCTGCTGTTTTTAATAAAAACTTCCCTACCAAGCCGCTTGCCACATTGATCAATAACATCAGCACAGCAAGCCATGCTAACTGAGCATTGAAATGAATTCCAGCATGCACCAAAATCAGTAAAGATCCAGCCCATGCCATGTATTCATGAAACACTAAATATTGCTTTGGTGAACCTGATGTTATATGCTTACGCTTTCTTAAAGAATATGTAAAGGAGGCGATTATTAAAAAGGTTCCGATATAACCTAAATACAGCCCAACAGATATAAAATGAAAATAATGAAGAAAATAATCCAGTGCAATAGTAATAAGGATCATTAAGCCATACCAAGCAATAAATGGCAGCACATGCTTTATTAGAATAGGTTGTTTCATGGTCAATTAATTTAGAGCTTAATCGGGATTTTGATCCGAGTCGAAAGCGAGCAAATAATATTTCAATTGAGGCGAAATTTGAAGCCCGAATCGAAAACTAAGAACAAGTTGTTTGAGGCAAAATGCTGCTATGCCTATTCCAAATGTTATCCTGAACCTTTCGTTAAGATTAATCTGCAAGTTATAGGGTAGCAGGATACAAAAACGGTGACGGCTATCATTCTCCAGAATGATAGCCGTCATTACGATAAAAATAGTCCACCAACCATACTACTGGACATTTTTGTTTTGTCTCCAGACCTATAAGGTTTTTGCAAACCTTATAGGTCTCGATTTTAGAAAATGTCCAGTAGTCTGTCCACCAACAAAACACCCCTTTATTCCTGAACCACCGTTTTTACAGTAGCCCGTTCCGTTTCTGTTTCCAGGGTAACGAGGTATGCATTACCCACGGCCAGCTTGCTCAATTTTCGGGTAACGATATTTTCACCTGGAAACAGGTTTTTCAATGCCTCCCTGTTAATAATCTTGCCATTCATATCCGATATGCTCAACCAGACGTTCGTGACTTTTTGCAGCTGAAATTTTACCCCAAACACGCCGTTATTTGGGTTTGGGAAGACCTGCATTCGCAAGGTTCCGATGCTTTGTGTATTCAATTCATGCGCTGCGGAAGAAGCATTTTTGACCACAAAAACCTTGTAGATCTGGCTGCTGGCGTTGCTCTCGGTGCCTGTATTGATCCAAAAAATATTGGCAGCCGTGCTGGCAATCCCGCCGTAGATATAACCCACGAGAGTCTTATCAGCGGGTAGCTCATCTAGTTTTATTACGTTGTTGGCATATACAGGAAGCGTTTCCAGTGGGATAAACTCTGAACTGGCGCCAAGCAAGGCGGGCATTTCTACCGGCAATTTATACTCCGCCATGGCCCCGTCTGCATGGCGCGTCACCCGGGCAATGGTCTTGACAAATGGTACGTTGTTGTCCTGAACAAGAATTCCCAGGCTGTCGTAAAACTGTGCGATACCGCCAAAAAAGACCGTGTGCATTTCATTGGCACTGGACGAATAAAGCGGTAAGAAAGCGCAATGGTAATGGTTGTAATACTGAGTAAACGCATTGTTTGCTACATATCCACTGCTATCAATATTCACACAATTGAGGTAAGGGAAGTCAACGGTTTTTTGAAAAACCCCGGAAAAAGCAGTGGCGCCCTCCTGCCCGTTGGGCATGATCTGTGGAGCAACATTGTAATCCCGTCGGTGCAGCTGATCCGAATCTGTAAAAGAAGGTAAGTGGATCACCGTAAGCGTATTGCCATCATCAGAAATCTTGAATTTTCGGATTTGATCGGTGTATTGCTGTACAAATCCAGGGCCATGGGTGGGCCCCATCGGATTGTACCGGCCTTCAAATTTTTGGCCGCCCACCAGATAATAGGTATCATAGATCTTGGATAAATGCCCGCCAGTTACCTCAAATTGCGGATCTGAGATCTGACGAAAAGACCCTGAGAAAGGAGTTCCATTGATAATGGCTGTAATTACATCAGAGATTTTCACGGCAGTTAAATTCTTGTATGTAATATGATCGCCTGCCGTATTACTGAATCCATATCCACCAAGGAGGTACAAATAGTCGCCCTCCTGAATGAATTGCATATTGGTAGCGCTCAACTGTTCTTGCATCGCTACGGGCAGGGTGCTCAAAGGGGTAGACCACTTTTGTTGAGCACCGGGGTCAATAACAATGAGTTGGTTGTTGTTTCCGGCTACATCAAATGAGGCAAAGGGCTGCCGTTGGTGCAGTCCATCGAGCCGGCCACCAATGATTAGCCACTTCCCGTTGTACTGACCATAGGCATACGATTGTAAGCCGTCCACATTGGGAATCGACATGGGTTCGATCAGGATATTAAAAGGGCTTACCTGAGCTGATAATTGAAGCGCTGCGCCAACAATTAGAATGGAATATAATAGTGATTTCAAAATAAACAATAAATGTTTTGGTTTACAAAGGACGGGATTTCTGACCAAAAGCTGTTTGATTTTAGGCCACGAGTGCTGGCGCTCTAACCGCTACCGGCTTTGCCCGAACCATTTCCTGATCACAGATTTGCCATAACTGATACCCCCCGGATAAATTTACGATCGAGTTATACCCATTCTGGTTCAAGATCCTTTGAGCCAGATAACCTCGTAAGCCCGCCCGACAATAGGTGTAGATCTTTTTGTTTGGGTCAATCTCGTTGATCCGGTCTCGCAAATCATCCACCGGAATGTTGAGGGCATTTTCGATGTGGCCAGCTTCAAATTCTTCTTTGGTTCTGACATCTATCAACAGATCATCTTTGGTAATTTGATTAAATTGATCCCAATAATAGAGGTTTAGTCGGCCCTGTAAGATGTTTTCGGCTACAAACCCAGCCATATTAATCGGGTCTTTGGCTGAGGAATAGGGTGGTGCGTATGCATGTTCAAATTCCGCCAACTCGTAGATGGTACTATTCCGTTGGATGGCAGAAGACAAAATGTCGATCCTTTTGTCAACGCCTTCATAGCCAGCTATTTGAGCACTTAACAGCCGCCCGTCTTCCGGACAGAAAGCTATCTGAATGCTCATTTGTCGGGCACCCGGGAAATAACCGGCGTGAGAACCACTATGCGTCGTAGAAACAATGTGCTTAATATCGGTTTTTGTCAGATTCTTGGAGGCTGTTCCGGCACTTGCAACGGTCATATCAAATACCTTTACGATGGCGGTATTGATCGCACCATGGTACTTTTGGACATTTCCCAACACGAGGTTGTTTGCACAAATGCGCCCTTGTTTATTGGCAGGGCCAGCCAGGTAGGTATTCATAGATTGATGCGTAATTGGATTGCTGAATTCTATGGCGTCACCTACGGCATAAATATCCGGGTTTGAGGTTTGTAAAAATTCATTCACCCAGATGCCTGATGCATCACCCAGTTTTAGCGCTGCCTGTACCGCCAATCTAGTATCTGGCCGGACACCGATAGACATTATCACTACATCAGCATCCAGTATGACCCCACTTTTTAGAAATACCTGAAGGGCAGCGTCCTGTTTTTCAAAGGCTGAAACGGCATCATTGAGTAACAGATGAACTCCTTTTTCCCGTATATGCTTCTGAACCATGGCTGCGATTGGATAGTCTAAGGGGGCTAAGATCTGGCTTCCCATTTCTATAACAGTGACATCCAGGCCAAGTTTATGCAGGTTTTCAGCCATTTCCAGTCCGATAAACCCTGCCCCAATTACGACCGCTTTTTTTACATGCTTCTGTGCTATAAATCCTTTGATATAGTCTGTATCGGATACATTTCTTAGGGTAAAGATTCCTTCATTGTTGATACCAGGCAGTGGAGGTCTTATGGGTTCAGCACCTGGAGACAATACCAGTTTATCATAGGACTCAAGATAGGTCTTGCCGGTAATTTGATCTAAGGCTGTGACCGTTTTTGACGCCGGATCAATAGCGGTAACCTCCGTTCTGGTCCTGACATCTATATTAAACCTTTTATTGAACGCGGAAGCCGTTTGAACGAACAAAGTATTTCGGTCTTTGATCACATCACCAATGTAATAAGGCAGGCCACAATTGGCGTAAGAAATATAGGCGCCTTTTTCAAAAATTACAATTTCAGCATGTTCGTCCATTCTTCTGAGTCTTGCGGCGGTGCTTGCGCCTCCTGCTACTGCTCCGATGATCACATATTTCATTTTGTAGATGTTTAAAAGTGTAGCCGATCAGGGAATCACCTCAATGATTCACTTTTTTGCCGGTGTAAATCGATGGACAAAATTACGCGTGCAGTTGGGGCGATTCCGTGATATATGTCACGACTAAGGAGTTTTGGTTCCTTTTCTATTGGATCAGAATGCAATAGCTATCTGATTCTGCGGTCACCTGGTGGATCGTATCTGGCGGAATTTCGGTATATTCCAAAGCCCAAAGGGGCCGTGCAATACCTTCTCCCAACTGTTCATACAGCACTGCACCTTCCATTACCAGCACCATGGCGGGCACTGGGCTTTTATGCTCTTTAAAAACTTCTCCCATGCGCAGGCGAATGGCGGTCAAACGGCCATTTTGAACCTTAAAAATGGGGCGAAAAATGGGCCCGGTCTGTTCGGATTCAAGCAATGCGGATAAAGTCATAGGAAAAAGGTCTGGTTGCTGGAAGTATATAAATCACCAACAAAGTTACCAACCCGGATTGCTATCGCTCCTGACCAGGGTCACCCTCGTAGATGATTGTACGGGAATCCGGTTGTAACGGGATACGACCCCCTGGTATCAACCCTTAATTATTGCCGCAATGACTTAAGGCAAGCGCCGTCCCCCTGCTACTCCCCGACCTTTGTGGCAGCAATTGAATGAATATTCAATCACAATATGAAACGTATATTTCTACTAATGGCAGGAGCACTCCAAACTGTCCTGCTATTTTCTCAAGCCACACAGCCTGATCCTGCAGCATCGCCGACGCAAAAACTGCATGCCAGCAACCTGTTGCAAGCTTATAAATTCGGCCAATTTCAGGGCGATTTTCGCACCTTTTTAATGGATACTGACAATGCCAATTTTTCGTTGGTGGCATTATCGGAGGCTTTATCATAGCTTCCCTTTATTGGCCAATCCGGAGCCGTTCGAAGTAGCGTCTGAATTGGCGATAGAGCTCCAGACCTATGGCATCACCGGCACAATTGGTTTCCTGGGAAAGCTTGTTTACGTTGCGAGGCTTTCTAATGCTGGTAGTAATCCGTGATATTCTTTGGATAAAAATAGAATAAAATTACGTTTAAATACATATTTTAAAAATAAAGAAACTTATTTTAGCCCTTTTAAGCGCTTTTTTAGAAAGGCTTAATCGGCCAAACTTGTTCAGAACGCATAAATCTTATGTGGTCAATTTGGATTACCTGACTCGATTTGAGCCGACGATTATTACGATCCTGGGGCCCCTTATTCCCATTTCAAAAACCTACTCTGAAGGCCTTTTAAAGCGCCTGGCCTGGATGTATTGAAGGCCTTGCTCCAAAAAATAACCAGCACAGTTCGTTTCATCACAAGCCCAGCGCAGTTCATCCCTTTTATTAGGGTGGATAAAACTCCGTATACTTTTCTTTGCTCCATTTGAATCAGCGTGGGAACTGGGAATGGGACTTTTCACCTTTGATTTTTATGGCCTGACTATGAAAGTGCCGGATTGCTAAACAAAGGTTGTCTCGACCTAATCTCATTCAGATATAACACAAATGAGCCGTGTGGGCATCGCCATTTGGGCCATCCATGAGGCCTGGAGTACTCCACAATGGTTGCTGCTGGTGCCGGGCGGGATCTTTGCATTACAGGTAATATTCGATGTCGGATGTTGTGGGGCGGCGGGGTGTGCGCCCAATCAGCAAAAAAGTTACGATGGAAAGGTAGACCCTGTGAATGAAGAAGTTGTGTATCAAGAGGTACAATAAGAACAGGTGACAAAATGTCCAGTAGTCTGGACAAAATGATTTAATGGGCTTGAATTAGGTGCGTATTCCGGATTTTGGTTCCAGGCGAAAATGAGCAAATGTTGTTTCAATTGAGGTAAAACTTGTAACCCTGGCAGTGTGCCTAAGGTGAAATTTTTAATGAAACGTGAAATGAATTTTGCCATTTGTAACGCGAGCTCAAAATCCCGACCAAGCTCTAAGTTACTTTCGGGGAATTCTTCGTTTCTCATTAGGCTACCCTCCAGATGATGGCAGCCATCATCACAGCTTTTCCGAATTTTTTAATCGTACAATGAATCAAAAACGCTTTGCTCAAATAATCGAAGGATGCCGTCGGCAGGATTGTGCATTTCAAAAAGAGTTGTATCAACTCTTTTACCAGTATACACTCAAGGTGGGGCTTAATTTTGCTTCTACCCTCAACGAGGCCAGGGAGATTGTCAATGATGTTTTCTTAAAGGTGTTTAGCAAAATAGACCATTATAACTCTGAGCAGCCTTTTAAACCCTGGATTAATCGAATAACCGTTTTTACGGCCATTGATTATTACCGGAAAAACATCAAGAATCAGCTCCGTATAGATGAACTGGAAACAATCACAGAGCTTGGAGATCCCGCTGACATTATTGCCCAGATCTCGGCAGAGGAATTAAGGGATTTAGTTCAAAAGCTTTCGCTGGCTTACCGGCTTGCCATCAACCTCTACGCCATAGAAGGTTATGATCACAATGAAATTGCTGATATATTGGGTATTTCTGTGGGCGCATCTAAATCAAATCTATTCAAAGCCCGCGCCAAATTAAAAATGCTGCTACTCCGACAAAATATTGAAAAATCTCAGGCTAGTTATTAATGCCGCGTCCAGCCATGGACTTTCCTCCTTCGAAAGGCGGTTTTAGTTTCAAATGCAACAGATTTTCAAAGCCTTGGAGTTGGACTAGTGCCGCGTCCGGCCATTAAGGTGTGAATATGGCGGTCTAATTTTTCCTTTCTCTGCGTTGTTCGTTGGTTAAAATGTCCCGCATTGCGCCCTTCTCACGCCTTGATAAAGAAAAAATTTGCCTCCCCAATTCATACCTTAATGGCCGGGCGCGGCACTAGCAATTTGCAGTGTGGGTCAGAAAGATCATGAATTCAAGCTTCCCGTTACACTTGCTCCCAATATTGAGGCTGTAATCTCAGACGGCAAATGTTGAACAGCAATAGACCACTCCTGATCAACATTTGCGCTCCATTACAGGTGCAAAGCAAAAAAATCCGTCAATTGAGTTTATTTTAATGTGAGATCCTGGAAGGCGATGCCTGGTATCCTATATTTTCTCCTGCTCCGTATTACCTTTACGGAAACGAAAATTTTGAATACGCGTTTTGATTTCAATTCCTTCATAACAAAATAAGGCAATGGCCTTTTTTTAAAAAATATCCTTCTCCTATGTCAGAATTCATACCCTGCCCGAAATGCAAATGCGAATACACTTATCTAAACGATAGTTTGATGGTGTGCTCTGAATGTTATCACGAATGGAACCCGAAAGAAGTGGAAGAAACGGCAGTCGACGATACCCTCAAAGTGCTTGACGTGAATGGCAATGAGCTGCAAAACGGCGATAGTGTCATCGTAATCAAAGATCTGCCGGTAAAAGGCATGCCCAGACCCGTGAAAGCCGGAACCAAAGTGAAGAACATCCGTCTTACCGATGGCGACCATAATATTGATTGTAAAATTGAAGGTTTCGGCTCGATGGGTTTGAAATCTGAGTTTGTGCGGAAGGCTTGATTCGGGGCTTTTGCGAAAGCGGCTTTATGTGCCTTCTCATTGTGCAAGTATATTCCAATGCCGTGTCCGACCATTAGCACATGGATTGGGGTGATAAATCTTAGCTTTATCCAGGACAGAGGGGGGGATGGTCTGGTCGGGTTTTGTTTTGCATAGGTTTTAGAGTTCATTCTTGTATCCCATTGATATTGTCAATATAGGTAAAGACTGCTCGTCGGAACGCCACAACTAAATTATGGCTTAGGGCCGTGTGATCAATAGCTTCTTTCTTCAGGGCGATTTGCATTTCAGCGGCCTTTTTTCCCTGTTCAGTCATTATTTTCAAGCAAGAGCGCCTTGAAAATCGTAATTTCACCAGTACAATCGATTGGCTATGAATATTAAAAAGTATTGGCTTTTACTGTCTGCTGCATTGCTCTTTTGCAGCACAGGCTCGTTCCAAATGTCCAAGACTACAAGCCCATATCGCTGCGATAACGGGAAAGTGACGTTCAAATCAGAGGCCACACTCGAAACCATTCAGGCCCGTAGTAACAAACTCCGGGGTGCTGTAGATCCAACAAATAACACCTTTGCCTGGTCAGTGGATGCAATTTCTTTTGATGGCTTCAATAGCGCATTACAACGTGAGCATTTCAACGAAAACTATATAGAGAGCAGTAAATTTCCGAAGCTAACTTTTACAGGAAAGATCATCGAGAAAATTGATTTCCAAAAAGATGGCAGATATACCGCCCGAGCAAAAGGCAAACTCGTGGTGCACGGTGTGGAGCAAGAACGAATTATCCGCTGTGAACTGGAAGTACTGGGCGATAAGATCCTCGTCCACGCCCAATTTACAGTGCCTTTAGATGACCACAACATCAGAATCCCCCACATCGTCAATCAAAAAATTTCGGAAGAAGTTTATTTGAACATAGAAGCGGAGTTGCGACTAACAAGCAGTTGAACGCATTTCATTTTGAATCGATTTTTCTATACCCATCTATACCTTGCTTGTTGCATCTCAGTTGCAGCGCAGACGCCCATATTCCTTTCCCAGCCTTCACAATCCTTAGGCGGGGCGGAGTTGACCGTGGTGCTGCAAGACAGCCACGGGTGGCTATGGTGTGGCGCAAAAAAAGGGCTGTTTCGTTTTGATGGTCTTTCCTTTCAGCCCATCGGCCTGGCAGATACCTTTGCTACCGCAAGCGTGACTAGTCTTTATGAGTCACAGGGGCTGATTTGGGCAGGCTTTAGCAATGGGGCCATCGGACATGTTCCGATTGCAGGCAATTTTCCACCCGCGCTCACAGGGGATACCGAAACGGAAAAAAAACATGCTCCCCTCCTGGCACTTTGGGAGATCGAAGAAGGACTTCCGGCACAGAAGATAACCGCTTTTACGGAAGATAGCTCAGGAGCATTTTGGATTGGAACTTATGGTGAAGGCTTATATGTTTGGAAAAATAATCGGCTTTATCAGTTTAATGCCAACGATGATGGCCTGATAAGTGACGATGTCTACGCCCTTGCGAGTGATAAACAAGGCCGTGTCTGGGCCGCTACCGACGCGGGGATTAGCTTATGCACCATGTCAGCATCGGGCAAAAAGCAAATCCAAAACCTTGGCATAGCCGACGGATTACCCGATGAAATTGTTACGGTGTTATTGGCTGACGACCGGGGTAATATGTGGGCTGGAACACAAGAAAGAGGTATTGTAAAGTTTGATATTGCGACACTTCGCCCATCTTTCCGAACCATGAATTGGCCCTATGGAGAAGTGACCAGTCTTACGGTTTTTGGGAGTCGCGAATTGTGGGTTGGCACTGGAAGAGATGGACTGCTGCGTGTCGATTTGGCTACAGGCGGGGTACAAGCTTTGCCCGGGGATTCTCCGTTTCGACATGTAAAGCTTCATTCACTGTGCAAGGATCGGGAGGGCCTACTTTGGGCAGTACTCGACAAGGGTAAACTATACGCTGCCAATGTTAGGTTTGGGTTTTGGCAATCAGGTCTTTCGAATGTTCAGACTTTGCTCAGCGATCAAAAAGGTCTTTTTTGGGCAGGTACTCAGGAAGGTCTTTTTTTGCAAAATTCAAGCCTAAATACCGTTCCGGCACCCTCAGATTTCAAAAAAATCTTGGCTCAGAATGTCATTTCACTATGGGAGTCCCCCAGAGGTGAAATTTGGGCAGGTACCTTTGGCAACGGGGTATTTGTGTTTGATGCCCAAGGACGATTATTGCGCCAGCTTTCAGAACGCCAGGGTCTGGTGAATGGAAGTGTTCTCAGTATTAGTGGGGATCGTGAGAAAGTTTGGCTCGCTACCCTTGGCGGGGTTTCCACCACGCGGGTCGATGGGAAGGGTCTGTCTCAGGGTCAAGCAGACCTTGGCACCAGCTATGTATACAAAGTTTTCAGGGACAGCCGGGGTAGGGTATGGTTTTGTACGGACGGTAAAGGTCTGGCATTGCTGGAAAATAGCCGCTTGCGTTTCTTTACTTCGGCCATGGGCACAACCTTGAAAACAATCTATAGCATTACAGAAGACAAGCGTGGACGAATTTGGTTCAGTACTGATCATGAAGGTCTTTTTTGCCTGGAGGGTAATGATTTTAAAAGGTTTACGACAGAAAATGGCCTGCACAGTCAAAACATCACAGGGCTCGCCGTAGATGGAAATGGTCTGATCGTGATTGGGTACGAGGATGGTTTTGACCTCTTGAACTCAGAACGAGTAGACCACTTGACGTTTTTTGAAGCGGGCAGCGGCGTAAACCTAAATGCCTTGTGCGTTGACGTGCCGGGTAATGTCTGGCTTGGAAATAAGGACGGGATTATTCGCTCAGCAGCATTTGATGAGACTTTTGTAGACGACCCACAGCCGAGTATCACAGCAGTGTCTGTATTGTTAAAATCAGTTGATTTCTTGACCACCCATATTTTTTCGCACAGCGATAATTACTTCATTTTCAACTTTGCTGGCTTATGGTTCACTAATCCGGAATCTGTTCGTTATCGGTATAAACTGGAAGGTTATGACCCAGACTGGAAGATCTCAAGAGACCATCTGGCTTCGTATCCCAATCTGCCGCCTGGACAATATACCTTCCGGGTGCAAACGAGCGAACATGGCAACTTCGTGAAGGTACCAGAGGACTCCTGGTCCTTTAGCATTCAATACCCACTTTGGCAACAATGGTGGTTTGTGCTGCTCAGTTTGGTTTCTGTAACGGGTTTGATTCTGGCCTTCGTGCGAAACCGCGAAGCCCGTTTGAAGCGTGAATCGCAATTGAAAAGAGAGCGGGTAGAGTCACAGTTCGAAACCCTTAAAAGTCAAATAAATCCGCATTTTTTGTTCAATAGTTTCAATACACTAATCACGATCATTGAAGAAAACCCTAGTTTAGCCGTGGAATATGTGGAGCACCTCTCTGATTTTTACAGAAGTATCATTGCATATCGGGAGCGTGATTTTATTAGTCTGCAGGAAGAAATGGAGTTGGTTGGGAGCTTTAGCTTTTTACTTCAAAAACGTTACGAGACTGGCTTTCAGCTCGTATCACGCCTCAACGGAACAGTCGGCCAGGTGATGCCCCTTGCCTTACAGATGTTGGTAGAAAATGCAGTAAAGCACAATATCATAGCTGCTTCAAAACCGCTTACAGTAGAAATTTTCACAGAAAACGACGGTTATATTACGGTGCGAAACAATATTCAGAAAAAAATAAAACCTGAAGCAAGCACCCATTTTGGACTTCAAAGTCTCATAATCCGCTACCAGCTTTTGGGTGAAAAACCAGTCATTGTGGTTGAAAACGGAAACTTTTTTACCGTTAAGGTGCCTATAAAAACCTAACTAATTAGGAATCTTGACCTAAAAGGAGCCAACTGCAATACACCTCAAATATAATAAATAGTGAATATTTTGCACTTAAACTATGTGTGCTATGTGAACTATGTGGATTAAAAAATACAGCCATGAAAATATTAATCATCGAAGACGAGCATGCCGCCGCCCGTCGTTTGGAAAAAATTCTCCTTGAAGTAGCACCGGAAGCCGAGATCGCAGGACGACTGGACAGTGTAGAAGCCTCCATCGAATGGTTTCATACAAATCCACCACCGGACCTGATCCTGCTGGATATCCACCTGGCTGATGGAGCCAGTTTTGAAATTTTTGAACACGTCAGGATCAAAAGCCCAGTCATATTCACCACCGCCTATGATGAATATGCCTTGAAAGCCTTTAAAGTGAATGCGGTGGATTATCTGCTGAAGCCTATCAAAGTCAATGAATTGGCAGAAGCCATGGACAAATACAAACGCATATTTCAGACTTCGGCACCATCCGCTGATTATACTGGTCTGCTCCAGACTTTGCGCCAGCAGGAAGGCGGACAAAACTATCTACGCCGCATGCTCATCCGATTCAGCAACAGCCTCCGGCTTGTCGACATGAGCGATGCAGCATATTTCTATACAAAAGATAAAATTACATTCCTCGTGACCCAGCATACGGGCAAGCGATTTCCGGTGGACTACCCACTCGACAAGTTAGAAACCCTGCTTGATCCCGCTGCGTTTTTTCGGATCAACCGGCAGTTTATCATCAACGTAGCGGCCATCAAGGAAATGCACCCCTACTCCAAAAGTCGGGTAAAAGTTGATCTGGAACCAGCCGCTACAGATCTGGAAACAGTCGTGAGTGCAGAACGATCTTCGGAATTTAAGCGGTGGCTTGTGGGGGAAGGTGCCTAAAAAAACGGACCAAGCCAACCCCATAGGTATGTTCGGTAGTATGGTTCGGTCGTTTTGAAATAGAAGGCAAAAAAGTCGGGGTATACCACATGCTTGTGCGCCCATTAAATAAAAAAATTGCTTCTTTTGCAAGAAAATACGGCACATGCAAAACCGCCCTTTTTTCTGGGTAAGTATCCTGGCCATGGTGGCGTTGATCTTTATTGGCTGGTGGATGGACCAAGAGATCAAAGCTGCTGTAGTGGCGATCCCAGATGGTTTTAAAAGCTCGATCATGGCACTCGAATTTGCGCAGGATACCGCTGGTCCAATCCATATTTAAGTTGCCACAGCCTGATTCAATCAGAACACAAAAGGTGGACAAGCTTATTTGCTCAACCAACCTTGATTATCTATACATCCTGGCTTATGCGTTATTCATGATCCAGTTTGCGCTGAAATGCAAACGAATAGGTTCGAATTGGGCTATTTTGGCGATATCATTTACCTTAATAGCCGCTCTATAAGGTCTCGCTTATCG
>CANJPT010000014.1 GCA_947476195.1 Lewinellaceae bacterium
AGGCGTGAGAAGGGCGCAATGCGGGACATTTTAACCGACGAACAACGCAGAGAAAGGAAAAATTAGACCGCCATATTCACACCTTAATGGCCGGACGCGGCACTAGGTGAACTTTCTGCCCGTCATTCACCAGGGTGCCGTCCACCGTCTACCGTCCACCGTCTACCGTCCACCGTCCACCGTCTACCGTCCACCGTCTACCGTCCAATGTCCAAAATTCTACTCCTGCTGGCTTTTTTACCTATATTTCTCTTTGCTCAGAATGACTCCACCCTGTTGTTGGCTCCGGAGCGGCTTACAGAGCATGATATTTTACCGCGCGATCTTTCCCAAAAGAGAAGCGTCGCTATTTCAGCCACGCGCGCACTCGCTGCGGTAGATGATTCACCTTTTACTACGGTGGTATTCACAGCGGAGGACATTCTTCGGAATGGCTTTGTAACTCTGACGGATGTGCTCAAGGCAGCACCAGGCATTCGTGTTTCACAGCCAGGCAATGCAGTCGAAGGCGAGACGTTTATGGTGCGTGGTCTTTCAGGCAACCAATACATGAAGATACTAATAGATGATGTTCCTATAAAACCTTCTGTCACATTAGGGATGCCCATTGGGGCTCAATTACCGATCCGGCAGGCTGAACGGATTGAGATCATGTATGGGCCAGCAGGGGCAATTTACGGTGACGAAACGTGTGCAGGAGTCGTGAATATTATCTTGAAAGAAAGCGAACGTCCGGTATATACCCAGGCAGATTTAGGCTTTGGCCTATTGGGCTATAATAGTCTGGATCTCATGTTTGGGGGGAAAATCGGTAAAGACAATAAGATATTCCGCTTTAGTCTGTACGGCAGCAGTACCGTGCGGGATCGCACGGACGTTTTTTACGATCAAGGCCTCTACAACACGAACCAATATCTTCCATTTGGACTTGCTCCGACACACTATCAAAATATCCCAAATTTTCGCCCGGACAGCGCAGCCCCCAACGACAGTTTTCCAAGGCTATCGCAACTGCCGCATGAAAGTCGAATGTTTGGTATTAACCTCACCTGGCGCTGGCTGCACCTCACCTATCATCGAATGCAGCGATTTGACCATACCTCTCTGGGAATCAGCCCTTTGGCTGTTGGCTACGCTAATTCTTCCAATCAACTTGCCGAACGAATCGAGACCATTTCAGTAGGATTTAAAGGTCAAAAGAATCACCGCTCCACGTATACCAACCTTTCATTCCAGCGATATACAGTTAAAAACAATAGCAGTACAACGTACGTCTTCGACCGCATGAGTGCAGCTAATTTTCTGTCAAGGGGAGGGCCTTTGCTTTCAGACGATGCGCAGGAAGTTTTACTGCGCGAAATTTACAACTGGTTTGCTTCTAATGAGCGTTTTTCTACGGCCAACGGCTTTGACTGGCGTATCGAATCGCGTTTTAGTGTGTTGACCGGAAAGCAAAAACGAACGCAGTTTGATGCCGGGGCACAAATAAACCTGGGGCTAGGCATACCGCTTATTTCCTATCTCAATACTCCCGTGGAGATTGCGATCAATGGCAGTGTTTCCCCAATTGTCGAGCAGCCTATCAATACCTCTGAACGAGGCCAAAGATCACACAATTTTTTTGGATTTTCCCAGCTGGCCTGGCATGGTAAACACCTGCATGTTATTGGCGGTGGCTCGGCAAGTGTTCGGGTAAGAGAAGGTTTGGTACTTGTACCCAGATTAGGGATCTTGTATCACCTGGATAGCAACTGGACCTTTCGGGCAAATTTTGCCACGGGCATCCGTCATGCTTCGCTCTATGGAAGCTTCAATACTTTTCTGATTACACCGCAATCCGGATTTTCAGTAACGCCTGGCAATCTTAATCTACAGACAGAAAAGACCTATGCCTCTGAACTGGCCATTCGATATACAACCCACCTGGGTACAAGCTTTGAAGGGATTCTGTTTTGGCAGGAAGCATACAATCTTTATCGACCGGGCTACCTGGTAAACGAGCCAGGCATCGTGTATAGTAGCTCATACGGGTTTAAAAACGCCCCAGGCCTGGCACTTTCTATGTGGGGATTTCAGGGGCTTATCCGTTCAAAACCTGGAGTTTTCAATTTAATATCCAACAAAAAAAGCATTCCATTGACCAATCGGTTGGAGCTTTTTAGCCAATATATACGGGGAAGGGAATGGTTCGGATACGGCCTCCCATCTACCAACGAAGTCCGAAATGAACCCAAATGGCAAACGCAATTCCGTTATTATTTGAACGTCGGGAAAAAATTTGAACTCGTAATCGCAGCGAACAAACAAAGTTCTTCGCTGGGCAAATCCGTCATTTTTAAGGACCAATATCAACTGCCCGATCTCCCACGCCTAAAGAAATTTATTACTTGGGATTTTACGACCAGGATCTATCTGAGTAATCACTTTCTTGTTTATTTCCAATTCATAAATGCCTTTGACCGACACCATGCCGGCATTGATGCTACGGGTACACCTGATGATCTTTTGTATAATCCGCAGCAGGGGCGGCAGTGGAGGCTGGGGGTGAATTATAACATGAACTAGAAAAGGTCCAATGTCCAACAAGGAATTTCCAATGTCCAAGGGGGACATTTGCCTGGGTTTATTTGTCGGTTTTGGATAATTTTTCTTTGGCGGTTGATATACTCCTGATAAAAATGGCAATTAACTCGTCATTTTCTTTTAGCAATGGGAGAAGTCTGTCTTCGTGGAAATAGTTGCGTTTTAAAATGAATTTTAGGTTGACCATGGTTTCCCGCAGTTATTTGAGTGCAAGTTTCATTTTATGAACAAAATCGGGCCTCGACTCTGCTGCCTGCGCTTCTCCATAATTCAGTGCGGGAGCGGTACTTGAACGCACCAACTGATTGCCAAAGTGCTTTCCTGCTGGCGTTTGGGGAAGCGATTCTGCCACATCAACAGCTCTGGAGCCAAACTCAATCAACCGTTCTTCAAGTTCGTACTTTGTTGTTTTCATTGGATTCAATTTGGAATAGTTTAGGTAAATTTAATCCATTTACCTGAAAACTCCAAATTCCACCCTTAACAACAACAGACACCAGGCCTTGCAATTTTGGACATTGAAATTCCTTGATGGACATTGGACATTTAAAGAAAGGGATTATACTCCCGCTCATGTCTGACTGTAGTAGCCGGGCCATGCCCCGAAAGTACCACTGTTTCATCTGGCAGGGTAAGTATCTGCGTGCGGATGCTTTGAATCAGGGTGTCAAAATTGCCGCCAGGGAGATCTGTCCGACCAATGCTTTCATAAAAAAGCACGTCTCCGGAAAGCACAAATTTGTCCTCCTCGCAGTAGAATGAAAGGCTCGCAGGCGAGTGCCCGGGGGTGAATAATACTTTTAGTTTGGTATTGCCGAAACGTATGGTTTCGCTCCATTCGATGAAGTTAGTGGGTATAGGCTGAGGGTCTTCAAACGGTACACCATACATCTGACAAACCTTTTCAAAACTGGCCAATACAGGCAATTCGCCTTCATGGATCTCCAGCCCAAGTCCCCAGGTCTTAACCACAAAGGGGTTTCCAAAAACGTGGTCCAAATGACAATGCGTATTGATGAGCCGAACCGGACGAAGGTTTTTGGCTTCTATAAACTGACGCAAGGTATCGCGTTCTTCCTGGGTGTAACAACCCGGATCAAAAATGGCGCATTCGCCGGTTTCATCCCACAAAACGTAGGTATTTTCGGCAAAAGGACTGAACTCAAAAGTTTGTATTTGTGTCATAGTTTAAATCACTTGAAACCCGTGTGCATACGGGTCGTCATCGTCGACGATGATCGTATTGTAGCCAGTCACCATTGCCCAGCCTTCAATGCTAGGCCGCATGGATTTTTTTCCGTCTACGGTAGTCTCTTCTTCTATCCGCCCAATGAATTTGGAGCCGATGATACTTTCATGAATGAATTCCTCGCCGGGTTTTAGTAAACCTTTGGTAAACCACTGGGCCATTCGGGCGCTCGTTCCGGTTCCACAGGGCGAGCGGTCAATGGCTTTATCTCCGTAAAAAACCGCGTTTCGGGCGGTTGAGGTCGGATCTATGGGTTTGCCTGTCCAAAGGATATGACTTAGTCCATGAATCGTTGGGTTTTCCGGGTGCACAAAGGTATGCTGTTCATTCAGCAAGCGGCGCATTTCGCGCGCCCAACCGATGAGTTGCTCTCCACGAAAATGTTCCAGGCCCGGAAAGTTCGCCTGTGGGTCCACAATAGCATAGAAATTCCCACCATAGGCCACATCTACGCGGAGTATTCCAAGTTCCGGACATTCAACTTCCAGATTTTCTGCGGCCAAAAAAGCGGGCACATTGGTCAGCCGCACGGATTTGACTTTTTTCCCTTCCTTTATGTAGCGAACCAACACAAGGCCCGCAGGGGTTTCAAGTCGAAGCTGTCCTGGTATTTTTGGTATGACCAAGCCCTGTTCGATTGCGATTGTGACGGTTCCGATCGTGCCATGCCCACACATAGGCAGACAGCCACTGGTTTCGATAAACAACACTCCCACGTCGTTGGCCGTGTCGTGGGGTGGGTATAAAATACTGCCACTCATCATATCGTGGCCGCGTGGCTCGAACATGAGCGCGTGTCGGATCCAGTCGTATTCGCGGAGAAAATGCTGGCGTTTTTCGCTCATGTTTGCCCCAATGAGATTAGGGCCTCCGCCGGCTACCAGTCGGACGGGATTGCCACAGGTGTGCGCATCAATACAGAAAAAGGTTTTAACGGCCATAATTGCTGGGTTGCTGGATGGGTGGATTGGGTAATGGTGATACAGATTCACATGGCATTGAAATGAAGGGCGAAGATTGGGCAAGTTTTGAAGATTTACATCTGTGTTTTGCGGAGTTTCATTAAATTTTTCAGAAAAAACAAAGACTTTTGCAGGCATCAGATTGTATACTGCGAAACGCCCGTCATGGGCTACCACTCTAAGTCTTGACCAAAATATGAAAGAACTAAAAACTTACCTCGACGCGAACAAACAACGCTTCCTCGACGAATTACTGGAACTCCTGCGCATCCCTTCTGTAAGTGCTGACCCGAAATATGCCGGTGATGTGCGTCGCATGGCAGAAGCCACGGCCGGACACCTTAAAGCGGTGGGTGTAGATAACGTGGAGGTTTGCAATACGGACGGACATCCGATCGTGTACGGGGAAAAAATGGTGGATCCCAAAGCACCTACCGTACTCGTTTACGGCCACTATGACGTGCAGCCTGCCGACCCAATTGACCTTTGGGAAAGCCCGCCTTTTGAGCCGGTGGTCAAAAAAACTAAAAACCACCCTGAAGGAGCCATTTTTGCCCGTGGCGCCTGCGACGATAAAGGACAGGTATTTATGCACGTGAAGGCTTTCGAGATGATGTCAAAAACCAACAACCTGCCTTGCAACGTCAAATTTATGATCGAAGGCGAAGAGGAAGTTGGTTCCAAAAATCTGGAAAAATTCTGCCTCGATAACAAGAAAAAACTCGCCTGTGATGTGGTACTGATCTCTGATACCAGCATCATTGACAATAACACGCCGAGCATCACTGTGGGCCTCCGCGGACTTTGCTACATGGAAGTAGAAGTGGTTGGACCTAACAAAGACCTGCACTCCGGCGTATACGGCGGGGCAGTTGCCAATCCGGTGAACGTACTCTGCCAAATGATTGCCTCCCTGCACGACACCAAAAATCGCGTAACTGTAAAAGGATTTTACGACGACGTACTGAAGGTCAGCAGCAAAGAACGCAAGGCCATGAATGAAGCCCCCTACGACGAAAAACAATATATGAAAGACCTTGGGGTGTCTGAGCTCATGGGTGAAAAAGGCTACACCACTGTAGAACGCACCGGCATCCGCCCTACGCTCGACGTGAATGGTATCTGGGGCGGCTACATCGGCGAAGGTGCAAAAACCGTGCTGCCAAGCAAGGCTTACGCCAAAATATCGATGCGTCTCGTGCCGGATCAGGACCCGAAGAAGATCGAAAAGATGTTCCAGAAACACTTTGAAGGTCTTGCACCAAAATCGGTCAAAATCAAAGTTACAGCACATCACGGCGGCTATCCGGTGGTAGTACCTACCAATTCGGTGGAATATAAAGCTTCCGAAAAAGCCCTGGAGCAAGTTTTTGGTAAAAAACCCCTGCCACAGCGCGGCGGCGGTAGCATCCCGATCGTGGCGATGTTTGATCAGGTGTTGAATGCGAAATCTGTCTTGATGGGCTTTGGCCTGGATTCGGATGATATACACTCCCCGAACGAGCATTACGGGCTGTTTAACTACTATAAGGGTATTGAGACAATCCCTTATTTTTATAAGTTTTATTCGGAGATGAAGAAGAAGTGACTCCTGTTTAAACCACTTGGAGATGAAAGATAAAAACCAATTATTCAACGATATTTTACTTTACACGACTCCCAACGGCGGTGTTCGTGTAGAGGTTTATCTCGTGGGCGAAACCGTTTGGCTTACGCAAAAAGCTATTGCCGCTTTGTTTGGGGTGAAAGTGCCTGCGATCAGCAAACATTTGAAAAATATTTTTGAGGAAGGAGAATTGGTTGAAAATTCAGTTGTTTCCAAAATGGAAACAACTGCTCTGGACGGAAAATCTTATAAAACTTCATTTTACAACCTTGACGCCATTATTTCAATAGGCTATCGGGTCAATTCAGTGCAGGCGACGCAGTTTCGTATCTGGGCGACAGGTATGTTGAAAGAATTTATCGTCAAAGGTTTTGCCTTGGATGATGCCCGGCTGAAACAAGGGAAAGTGCTGTTTGGCAAAGACTATTTCGACGAACTTTTGGAGCGAATCCGGGAGATCAGGGCAAGTGAGCGGCGGTTTTATCAAAAAATTACAGATCTCTACGCGCTTTCAGCCGATTATGACAAGGATGCTGCCCTGACTAAATCGTTTTTTACGACCGTCCAGAACAAGTTGCATTGGGCAATTTCGGGCAAAACAGCGGCCGAAATTATTTACACGGAAGCTGACGCAAGCAAAATCTACATGGGCCTAAAAACCTGGAAAAATGCCCCACAAGGCAAAATCCAAAAATCCGATGTCAGCATAGCTAAAAACTACTTGCACGAACAACACATTGGAGAATTGAACCGCATTGTTTCGGCTTATTTGGATTTGGCGGAGAACAATGCCTTGCGCCAAAGATTAATGCGCATGGAAGATTGGATTAAGTTTTTGGACGCATTTTTACAGCTTTCTAATTATCCTATTTTGACACATAATGGAGGCGTAACTCAATTGGAGGCAAAATTGAAAGCCGAGATGGAATATGAAGTATATCGAGAGATTCAGGATAAAATTTTCCTGTCTGATTTTGATATGGCGGTGTTAAAGGCTTTGGAGGGGCAGAAGGGCAAGCAAATTGATGAAGCAGTTGATTGAGGGCGGTTAATTTTACTTGGTATGAGACTATCGCTTTACAACCTTTATTGTTTGTGATTCCATCCCATTCCTGAAAATCACCAGTGTGTAAAGCCCGGGCACTAAATTCCCAGTCGCTGCTATTTTTAACAGATTGGGATTAAATACCTCTTTCAATATTACCCTCCCTGAGGCATCAAACAATGCCAGATGATAATCGCCATCCGGAAGTGGCTTGCCTAATTTAGCTGCCACAGTAAACTGCTCAGAGCATGGATTGGGGAATGTTGTAAACGCATCTAAATGAACAGCTTGTGTAGGTTCGTATGCAGGCAAAACAAATTGGTAATCATCGCAACCCGGAGAAAAACATCCATTGCTATCGAGTTTCAAGAGCCAAAGGTCGTCCCATGAGGGGTTTTGAGGGGTTTGGATGGTATCCCAGACATATCCTGTGAAGATCAGATCCCCATTTTCCAGCTCGGCTCCGTGATAGAGCGTGGGGTAGTAACCTCCGTCTTTTGTCTCATAAATGCGGCGCGCCCAGCGCAGTTGCCCATCAGGCTTGATCCGTGCGATGTTGGCATAATTGCGATGGGGGTCGTCTATGGTATAATAAGGACTGTCGGATCCATAGCCACAACCGATTAGGTCTCCATTTTGGGCGACGAAAGTGTTTATAAAATTTCGATTTTGGGTCTTCCGTTCATCTATTTTTTGCCACACTATCTGGCCGTCCGCATCTAATTTAAACCAAATATCCGGGAATGGGTAAAGAAGAAAGACATCCCAATCTGAGATGGTCCAATGGCCCATGCATCCCCCATCAGGCAGTGCCTGAATGGAAGCAGGCACCATACTACTGGACATTTTTGTTTTACCCCCAGACCTGTAAGGTTTTTGGAAACCTTATAGGTCTCGATTTTAGAAAATGTCCAGTAGTATGAGCAGGCACACTCGAATTCTCATAAATTCCATCCAGTACTGTAGTCCATACTTTATTTCCGTTGGCATCATATTTCTGTATCGTACACACCGATTTATAAACGGACATATAGGAAACACAGGCAGTGACGATGCCACCATCCGCGCAGACATCCATGTCGGCATAGGCAATCTTGGGATACATTGTATTATCCGGCAGTCTTACTTCCCAGAGTTGGTTCCAGGCAGCGTCGTAAACCCGGATTTTATCTTTGCCCCGGTTCTCCAATGTATCTTTGTAGGAGAAGTTCACAAAAAGCCGTTCCCCTTTACTTTTTATGGTACGCGCAAACAATGAATAAGGGAGAGTTGGGTGCCAATAGTCATGACTACCAAGGTAGTTGCCCTGCATGTCATAGGCCAGTACACTACAGCCCTCTTTGGTTTTATACTCCGTATTTACTAAGATGGTATCATTCCGAATGGCCATGGCCATGTAGGCATTCGGGCCGATGGTATCGTTCAAGAGCGACTGCCATTGCTTTTCACCCTCCAGGTCAAATTTGATGATACCATAGCAGAAATCTTGATTAATTAACCCACAAAAACCCCACATAAACACTAAAAACCATCCTCCTGGGCTATGATCTGTGAGCCGTATTCATTGCCAAATTCGATATCGTAGCGTTTGCTCCAGTATTCCTGACTGTATAGCAGGTTTGTGGTTACAAAGAACAAGCAAATGGTCCAAAGGTGCTTTTTCATGAAATAAAATTTTGGCAGGTCCTGTAGCAATTTTTTCATGGCTGTGTAGCCCAAAACCACTATTTAAAGGTAGCCATATTCTATATGTAACGAAGGTTTTTGGGTTTAAATTTAAACACGCTCAGAATCCAACGCGTGCAGGGCAGGTGATTTTGAAATCTCTCCAACCCTTCGCTATCTTGCTCCCGGATTTTGCAACCAAATCCCTTGAGTACATCCATGTCAAAGAAAAAAACACCTGCCCCCTCTATCCCTGGCGCCAAATCAACGGCGGCTAAAGCCGCCGCTACAACACCTTTCCATCTCCAGTATTGGTTCCAATTATGCTTGGGTGCTTTATTCCTGGCAGTGATGGCCGCGTTCAGTGGAGCCTTCAGCCACGAATTTGTTTCGTGGGACGACCACGTGTATGTCTACGAAAACCCGCAAATTCTGAACGCCACTGCTGCGAGTTTCAAGGCCTTTGGTAGCCAGGTGGTGTCGCTGAACTACCACCCGCTTACTATGTGGTCGCTGTGGCTGAATTCGGCTATGTTTGGAGCCGGCGCCAAGTCTTTCATCGTCACCAATGTGCTGATCCACTGGCTAAATGCCGGGTTGTTGTGCTGGCTGGTTTGGTTGCTTACCGGACGTCAATATCGCTCGGTGGCTTTGCTGACGGCTTTGTTGTTTGCTATTCATCCTTTGCGGGCAGAATCGGTCGTTTGGGTGTCAGAGCGCAAGGATGTTTTGTACGTCTTTTTCTTCCTGGCGGGCTGTATTTCCTATTGGCGGTATCTGGAAACGCAACGCAGTACAAAATTATGGATCGCCTTGGGCTTGATGCTTTTATCCTGTCTTTCTAAAGGGGTCGCCGTGGTATTTCCACTGGTTTGTCTGTTACTGGATTACTGGCAGGGGCGGCAATTGAATGCAAAAGTAGTTCTTGAAAAAATCCCAATGTTCGGGCTTTCCTTGCTTTTTGGTCTGATTGCACTCGATGTGCAACATGGTGGCGATTTTCACGGGCTGCTCACCCTAACGGGTGAAAAAACAAAGGCACTTTCCTCGGTATTCGGCCTTGATCAGAAACTTCTTTTTGCGGGCTACGGCTACATGATGTATTTCGTCAAAACGTTTTTGCCACTCGATCTGTGCACGTTTTATCCTTACCCTACGGAGCTGCAGTTGCACAATGGCATTTATATCGGTGGGGCGGTATTCATGCTGGCTTCAGTGGCTTTGGCGATTTGGAGCGCACGCCGGACGAAAGTGTTTGCCTTTGGGTTTGGGTGGGTATTTGCTACAGTTTTACTGGTATTGCAATTTATATCGGTAGGTGTGGTCATTATGGCTGACCGTTACTTTTACCTGCCTTCTGCGGGCATTTTTTTTATGCTGACATACGCTGCAGAAGTGTATTTTTTGAAAAGCAAACCTGAATTACGCAAAGTTTGGTGGGCAATTATTGGATTGTTCGCCCTCTGGTGTCTTTGGCTCAGCCGCGAACAAACCAAAACCTGGAAAAACTCCGAAACCCTTTGGCAACAAGTCCTCCGCTATTACCCAGCCGAAGATCAGGCCCTCGAATCCCTGGCCAACTGGTATGGGAAAGTGAACCGGGTGCCGGAAGCGGAGCAAATGCTAGAACGCGCCGTACAGGATGGCTGTACCCGGCCTAATGTATTCAGCGCACTGGCCAACTGTGTAGCCATTAAAGCAAGCACCGCAAAAGATACGGCTTTACAACGCGCTTTGCGTGACCGGGCTTTTTCGTTGTATGCCAAGTCCATCGCACTGAACCCAAACAACGCGGACACCTATTTCAATCGGGCATTTACAGCACTGACGGTCAACCCTGAACGCGCGGTGGCTGATTTGGACACGGCGACCTTGCTTGCGCCATACAAGGCCTTACAGTTTAAGCAAATGCGCGGATCAGCACTGAATAGCCTCAAACGCTACGCCGAAGCTGACCAGACTTTGACGGAGGTTATCTCAACCATGGAAAAGTCGGCGCAGACACTCAAAATTGCAGAAGAAAAACAGCGATATTCAGATGCCTATCTGGAGCGCGCGGTGTCGAGATTCAACAATGGAAATCGCTCTGGCGGTATAGCAGATGCAGAAAAGTCAGTGAGTATTGCGCCGCAGAATCAACGCGCGGTGGGTTTGCTGGCCCGGATGCGGGAGGTTATGGGACAGTGATGAGATACTGGACATTTTGACATTGGACCTTAGACACGACCCGGCAAATGCATGATTTTAAAGTTTTTAGTGTGCAAGTCCAATGTCCATTATCAAAATGTCCAGTGGTCTTGGCTTACTCATAGCGCAGCGACTCAATCGGATCCAGGCGAGCCGCTTTCATAGCTGGGTAAAAGCCCGATACCATACCCACCACCATACAAAGGGTAAAACCTAAGAGCATCCAAAGCCAGGGAATCAGGAAGGTGCCACCCAGCACGAAGGTCATAATATTGCCGATCAGGATGCCAAGGAAAATGCCTACCAATCCACCAATCTGGCAAATGGCAATGGCTTCTGTTAAGAACTGTAGCATAATACTGCGTCGGGTAGCACCCAGGGCCTTGGAAATGCCGATTTCGCGTGTCCGCTCAGTCACACTCACCAGCATAATGTTCATTAGGCCAATCGCCGCGCCAAGGAGGGTCATTAGGCCAATGGCTACAGCCGCGAGCCGTAAGGTCACGGTATTTTCTTTCAGAATAGCGACAATGCCGTCGCTTGCAAAGAGTTCAAAATCATCCTCTTCGCCAGGTCGCAGACCTCGAATCTGGCGAAAAAGTCCAGTGGCTTCAGATTGAGCCCCGTCCATGGCAGTAGCGTCTTGTACGGCCACCATCAGAAAATAATCCTTGTCGTCGCCCGCGCCAAAAAGCGCCTTCACATTTATAAGGGGGGCATAGACTTTTCGGTCGCTCGATTCGTTCATGGAAGAACCTTTGGTGGCCATAATTCCCACCACCCGGTATCGCTGGGCATTTACGGCAATGATCTGGTCCAGAGCTTTCTCGTTTTTTCCATCAAACAGAATTTTCACTATATCTGGCCCAATGACTGCCACTGGTGCGCCACTTTCAACCTCTATCTTTGAAAAGTTGCGTCCAACCGCGATTTCCACGCCTTTAACGTCCATGAAATTCTCATCTGCACCATTGAAGGTCACGTTTGGATTTGTTTTTTTATCCCCAAATTTTACGGTCGAAGTGCTCGTTCCATTGCATCCAATGGCGACTTTTGCCGGGAAATCAAAGCGTTCTTTGAATTCCATGGCTTGTTTGTAGGTCACAGCTTCGGCCTCTTTTTGCTGTTTCCCCCGCCGGTTGCTTTTTACGTCACTCCACTTTCTTTCGATACTGAAAGAGTTTGCGCCCAGGTTCGAGAGGTTATCGCTCAGGGAGAATGCAATGGCATCAATGGCTGTCAGAATTCCCACCAATGCCATGATGCCAAAGGCAATGATGAGCAAGGTGAGCACCGAGCGCAACATATTAGCACGGATGTTCTTGAAGGCCATGCTGAGAATCTCTGAGTAGGGCATATTGTTGGAATGTGGTCAATGCTACAATTTTTGGTATTCCAAAAGTAGGAAAGTATGGAGCAGCATTTTCTGCTAATAGAGACAATCTCCTTAAAATTCGATAAAATGCAGACTTTCGAGGGTCTAAAAATTCTTGAATGCTTTGAATCTGGAAATTTTCAAACGCATTTTTCGTTTAAATTTCTTTTCAGGGTACTTAAAAATCAGCTTTCGTTTAAAAATGAACAATGACCTAATGGCCAATAATCTATTGTCGATTCGGCCCAAAATATTCGACCCATTTTCCGGACTCTTTGCCGCACAAAGCACCCGACATGGTGGCATCAGTCCTGCACCGTATCATTCCCTGAACCTGGGTAAAAGCACTGACGATCATCCGGGTAATGTAGTACAGAACCGCTTACGTTTTTGTGCTACGCTGGGGTTTCATCCCGATGAAATGGCCTGGTCCAAACAAGTACACGGGGATCTGGTCCGTGAGGTTATGCAGCCTGGTGGATCTGATGGCTACGATGCCCTGGCGACGAATGTGCCGGGCATTTTGCTGGCGGTATCAGTGGCTGATTGCACCCCTATTCTGGTGTATGATGCCAGGAATCGGGCTGTGGCCGCTATACATGCGGGTTGGCGTGGTACCGTGGCAGGTATTGTGGCTAAAACCCTGATTTTTATGGAACAACACTTTGCTACGCAAGGGGCTGATTGCTTTGCGTATGTCGGGGCTTGCATCGATGAATGTTCTTTTGAGGTGGGCGATGAGGTGGCCAACGAATTTGCCGATCCTTTCAAGCACTTTGACGGAGAAAGAGGTAAGTTTTTCGTAGATCTTAAAAAAGCCAATGCTGCGCAATTGCTTGCGTTTGGTCTTCCGGAAGCGCAAACAGAAATCTCGCCTTTTTGCACTAAGGCACAAAACGCGGATTTTTTCTCCCACCGCAATGACGGGGGCGTGACGGGGCGGGGGATGGCAGTGATCGGCATGCGTTAACCCTTCAATGACCAATGGCGCTAAATGACCAAGCCCCCTGCTTTCGTTAGTCCCGTCCACTTTCTACCACCATTTTCCGGATCTCCCCGTTTAAACCTTCCGCTTTCATTAAGTCTTCCAAGGCAATATGCGACCGATAGCGCCAGTAATGCTTCGGATTTGCGGGAATATTGATGCGCTCCGCCTGCGGGTTTTTTCGGCGGAGTTCAGCGTCAATGCCCAGCAGGTCCTGCAATTGGAAAACAGCCCACATGGCCGGCGAATGGAAGTGCTGTTCGAGTATGCTTTGGTTGATCCAGGGTTCGCAGAGGATCGGTGCTTTGCCTGAATGCTGAAGTATTTCATTGTAAAAGCGCTGCGTTAGGGCAGGATCTTCTTCCCACCAGTCGCGCAGCGTACTCATATCGTGGGTACTGGGGGTTACGACCGAGAGATACGGCGCATCTTTGGGATGAAAAAAGGTCGCACCTGCGGCTTTGGGCATTCGCTGTATCTCCAGGCTGAGAATGCCAAGTTCTTCCATCACTGCAGGAACACAACCGGGCACCATTCCGAGGTCTTCACCACAGATAAGCATTTGAGTGGCTGCTTTGAGGGCGGGCAGTTTTTCCATGGCTTCTCGTTGCCAGAAATTATCCTGCCGGCGGAAGAAGTAATCGACATACATGGATTTGAGCACCCCTTTTACACCCTCTGGCAATTGCTGAAATGAGCTGGTTTTTTCGATTCCGAAACGAAAAGCGAAGCCGCCCTGTGGCGTTTCCAGCAAGATTACATTGGCGATCAGGTTTAAAAGCCCATCCTGTACCTGACGAAAAAAGTTATCGGGTATTTGCTCTTGAAACCAGTCCTCTATTTTACGCTGCGTATTGAATTTAGCCAGCAATTCATATTGGCCATCCGGCCGCAGGGTAAGGAACTGCTTGATAACCTGCTCCTTTTCAACCTCAAAAACATTATTTAACACGGCTTCCGTGATATAAGGCCTACATAAACGATTGAAATCAAAGCCAATTCCTGCTTGTCTGAATTCGGCTTCTGTGACCGGGATAGCCGGGACAAATTGTCCCAGTATTCCTTGTACCGCATCCATTGGAATACTCCAGATGCGGAAAAAGCCGAGAATGTGATCGATCCGAAAGGCGTCGAAGTACAAACTCATTTGCTCGAAACGCTGCTTCCACCAGGCAAAACCGTCGGCTTTCATTTTTTTCCAATTGTAGGTAGGAAAGCCCCAATTCTGACCGTTTTCGGCAAAATCATCCGGTGGAGCGCCCGCCTGAGCATCCATATCATACAGGTCTGGTGCCACCCAGGCATCGCAGGAATAACGATAGATGCCGATGGGGATATCCCCCTTTACAGACAAGCCTTCCGCATGCGCATAATCGGCAGCTGACTTTAGTTGCAGGTGCAAATGCCATTGGACGAAGAGGTGCAAGCCGATTTCCTCAACATACTTGCTTTTGGGGCTCAGCAGATTGTCAATATCCTCCTGTTTAAACTTTGAATAGTTGCTCCACTGACCAAAATCAGAAGTGCCGTTGGTATCGCGCAACCAGCAAAAAGTAGCATAAGGTGCGAGCCAATGTTTGTTCGATTCGTAATAGGCCTGATAGTCTTTATCCTGGTTCCAGACGGTTTTTTGCAGCGCGTAAAGTTGACGTAGAATTTCCCACTTTAGTTGTATAACCGATTCGTAATCAACGGTATCAAGCGTATTTAATGCTTTTTGCTTTTGTAGAAATGGCTTTAGGACCTCCGCGTATTTTTTACCAGCTACTTGTTCTACATTCACATAGATCGGGTGTAACGCAAAGGCCGAAATAGATGCATAAGGGTATGAATCCATCCAGCTATTCGTGGCGGTAGTGTCATTGATTGGCAAAAGCTGAATAAGCTTGAGCCCTACATATTTAGACCAATCCACCAAAAGCGGTATGTCTGTAAACTCACCAATGCCCCAGCTCTTTTTGCTGCGCAAGCTGAATACCGGAATAGCCACGCCAGCACCTTTCCAATTGGGTAATGGCAAGCGGGCGAAGTTGTCGTGATGGATGGATATAGGGCGCTGTGTATTGGATTTGGAACTTTGGACCGAATAAATGGCACGATTCCCGCCTTCTTCAAAACCCAGGAATTTGTTTGTTCGGGCATTCCAGATGCCATATTTGTATCCCAGCGGAAATTCTTCTTCCGAAAAATTCAGACGAGTTTCCCACCAGGGTCCTGTTTTTTTCAATAGAATCGGGGCTGCGGTGTCCCAATTGCGAAGCGCCTTGTTATGGCCAAGCAGACAAATGACCTCATCTGGTTTTAGCAGCGGAGCTTTTACCCTGAAGATGAAGATCCCTCCAGGGGTAGGGGTGAGGACACCCCCTTGGCTTTTGGCGGGAGTCTTGGAGTGGGTCGTACTTCCCAATGCATGGGGAGGGCTGAACGGCTGCGTAGTAAACACATTCTCCAAGAAGCCCATTGAATTAAAATAGTCAAACACCTCCAGTTTTTCCGCACTCAAAACATCCAGATCAATCCTGCGCCCCGGATCTGCTTCGGGTTTGGTGAGTCCATCTATCGTATGAAACGCATAGGAATAGCTCAGGCCCTCCGGGAATTGCGCTTTTGACAGCTCCAGGCTTAAGAAACAAAAATCGTCGCTCAGGTATTCCAGCGTATGTTGTTGACCGTTGGAGAGATGCAGTGTGAATGTTTCGCCGTATTTCGTGGCGTAGCGGAGGTAGAAGTGGACTTTCATGAAAATCTTTATTAGGTGTAAAGGTCGTTAGGATTTTTAAAATGCGATACTACCTTTGGCGCGTTCGATTGAAAAGAATTAAAACGAAACACCACCCACACTATGTCACAATCTACAACACCTAAAAAAATATCCCTTCTCACTGCTACTTATATCGTAGCTGGCAGTATGATAGGCTCTGGTATTTTTATCGTTAGCGCCGACATGGGTCGGGTGCTTGGTAGTCCGTTTCTACTCCTCCTGGCCTGGGGTATAACTGGCTTGATGACGCTTATCGCAGCCTTATCGTATGGCGAACTGGCGGGCATGTTCCCCAAAAGTGGCGGACAATACCAATATCTGAAAGAATCTTATGGAGAAATGATAGCCTTTTTGTTTGGCTGGGCCATGTTTGCCGTGATACAAAGCGGAACGATCGCAGCGGTAGCAGTAGCTTTTGCCAAATTTACCGGGGTACTGGTACCTGTGCTGGGCCCGGATAATATCCTGGCGGATCTGGGTTTTGTACGGATCTCGGCGGCGCAGCTACTTGCGATTGCTTCTTTGTTGCTGCTTACTTACCTGAATACCCTCGGACTACAAACTGGTGCCCTGATCCAAAATGTGCTGACCACCGCTAAAGGCTTGTCCCTTGGCTTGTTGATTATCCTGGGATTATTTGTCTACAACAATCCGGAAGTGGTGGCGCAGAATTTTGGCAATTTCTTCAACAACATAAAATCCACGGAATCCATCGGTTTGCTGTCCGTCTGCTCTGCCATTGGAGTCGCCATGGTTGGTTCTTTGTTTAGCAGCGATGCCTGGAACAATGTGACCTTCATTGCCGGAGAGATCGAAAACCCTAAGCGCAACGTACCGCTGGCCCTCGGGATGGGGGTCATCGGCGTTACGATCCTGTATATGCTGGCTAACCTCGCCTATCTATGTGTGCTGCCTTTCTGGGGCGATGCTTCCGGCGGCGATGTGATTAGCAAAGGCATTCAATATGCCACGCAAGAACGCGTAGGCACAGCGGCACTGACTGCCATGCTGGGACTTGGTGGTGGTGCTTTGATGGCTATCATCATCATGATCTCCACCTTTGGCTGCAACAATGGCCTGCTGCTTTCCGGCTCGAGGCTTTACCAGTCTATGGCCAGCGACGGTCTATTTTTTGACAAAATGAAAGACCTGAATGCCAACGGCGTACCGAGTTTTGCGCTCTGGATACAGTTTATCTGGTGTTCCGTACTTTGTCTTTCCGGAAAATACGGAGACCTGCTGGATTATGTGATGTTTGCGGTGATGCTGTTTTATATCCTCACGGTGGTGGGTATTTTCATTCTTCGCAAAAAACGCCCGGAACTGGAGCGGCCTTACAAAGCCTTTGGATATCCGTATTTGCCTGCGCTGTATATTGTTCTGGCGGGGCTGTTTACGGTGAATCTGTTGTTTACTAAGCCGCAGTTTACGGTGCCGGGTTTGGTGATCGTGGGCTTGGGATTTCCTTTGTATTTTTGGGCTAAGGGGAGAAGAGGGTAGGTTTTGTCGGCGGAGTTGATTTCAACAGCTCCTACAGGCTGACGATCTCCTTGATAATACCAGGATGTAATCACTTCCCCTCGCTTAACCATAGTGTAATCGATCCCCGACCCACTAATGCCTTATTAAATTTCCGCCAATTCTTTACCGGATACTTTTCTTTCTGTTTTAGAAAGCTTATCCCTTGCTATCACCCGGTCCAGGTTGAGTAAGCGTTGCTCAATCAGTTCCTGGCGGCGGGTCTGAACTGCAAAATAGGTCTGTGCGAAGTCAATTTCGGGCTTTTTGGCAGGGTCGCCGTTTTGTGCGATGAAGTAGCAATCGTAGCGGGTGAGTACCATGTCTTCGATATTTCGTTGTGCACCTTTGGCGAGTTCGATCATTTTCCCGACGTCGGGAAAATGATGCTCCACCTTTTCGCCTGCACCATTGCAAGCGTTTTTAGCCTTTTCGATGGCGTTGATAAAGTTATCCCATTTGGCATAACCAAGAATAGTTTGGAGTTCCACTCGCACCAAGGCTACCAAAAACAACACAACGCTGGCGCAATGCTTTAGCCTAGTGCCGCGTCCGGCCATTAAGGTGTGAATATGGCGGTCTAATTTTTCCTTTCTCTGCGTTGTTCGTCGGTTAAAATATCCCGCATTGCGCCATTCTCACGCCTTGATAAAGAAAAAATTTGCCTCCCCAATTCATACCTTAATGGCCGGGCGCGGCACTAGTGTCTACTATTCCAGTCGGCTCTGCCGACAAACAAAACAACTTCAGCATCCCTACCGAGCACTTGTGCAATTGAATTTTTACTACTAAATTTGTAGAAACCAATTCCTATTGCCAAATGAGTTCTAAATACAAAATCCGTGATCAACACGGTTTAAGCTTCCTTACTTGTACCGTCTGCGGCTGGGTCGATATTTTCAATCGGGCTGAATACCGAGACATCATTTTAGAAAGCTGGAAATATTGTCGAGAAAACAAAGGTTTGCAGATTTGGGGGTATGTCATCATGTCCAATCATATCCACATGATAGCCAACACAAAAGAACCTTACAAACTCGAAGCGGTCATGCGCGATTTTAAAGCGTACACCGCCCGGCAGATTATAGATATGTT
This sequence comes from Lewinellaceae bacterium, assembly GCA_947476195.1. Lineage (GTDB taxonomy): Bacteria > Bacteroidota > Bacteroidia > Chitinophagales > Saprospiraceae > M3007. Next base: position 19,032 of record CANJPT010000014.1, read on the forward strand.
ATTAGACAAATCAAAGCCTGAAAGCCGGCGGGAATGGCTGCTGCATATGTTGCGTTTTTTTGCACATCATCATAGGGGTGCACAAGAACATCAGCTATGGCAGCATGACAACCATCCGATAGAATTGTATTCAGAAAAAGTGACTATTCAGAAATTGAGGTATATCCACAATAATCCGCTGAGAGCAAAAATGGTGCGTAAACCAGAGGATTGGTTATACAGCAGTGCCAGCAATTACGCAGAAGGACATGGTGTTTACGATGTGAATTTACTTTGGACGAGCTTTGAGGAGGATGGCTGGTTTTTTGGGGATGTGGATTTCCCCACAATGGATTGAATGGGTTTTTGGTGATTGCATTGGTGGGTTGATTTCGTTGGCCGGCAGAGCCGGCGGTAATAGTAGACACAAGGCTGAAGCCTTGCGCCAGCTTGTTCCAGCATATTCGTATTTTGACTGTTTTAAACCATTTTCCCGAAGTCAGCAAAATGGCACTCGATTTTTTTACCCAAAAAAACTGCCAGCCCGACGAATTACCATCGAACCGGCAGAAATTAACATCCTTCAATCCTTGCTCTATAATACTTCCGGACAAGCTTAGTGGCTAACCACCAGCTTACCACTTCGTCTTTTACCATTGGAGTCCAGGCGAACCAGGTACATGCCATTGGGCAGGTCTGCGGTGTTGATCTGTTGCAGACCCGTTTCGAAATTCCGGGTAGAGATCAGGTCGCCCACGGTGTTATAAAGGAACATCGTAGCAGCAGTATCACAGTAGAATCCAACCGAAACATCCGTGGGATTCGGGAACAGTACAATCGAATTTCCAATATTTGCCTGTATTACCTTCGTTGAGTTGACCACTTCCAAAATGTTCTGGTTGGTAATGACCGGCGCATTGAAATCGAAGAAAATAGCCGCCTGCTTGTTGACTTCCGTTCCCGCCGGAATACCTGGTTTCAGGTCGATCTGATATTGAACAAAACCAATACTTCCGGCATAATCGCTGGTGGAATCAGGCAGGTTGATGTTTTCAAATTTGAACGACAGTAACTTATTGTCATCTTGCGCCAGGATCTTCATAGTATGGGATGCCGAGATGTTACGGATCGTCGAAATATCCAGATATGCATCGAGCGAATCCCGGATAATTACCAGATCTGAAGGGGCATTGCCGGTGTTTTGAAAAAATATCTGATACGTAATCGAGTTGTCTTCATTGCGGATGATCTGACCACCGTCTTTTGGATTGCCGTTTCGTGCAGGGAAAGATAATACCACGTTGGGGTCAAACGATCCGACCACCGTGTTGTACAAGGAGGAAAGATTATTGGCCGGAGTTGGATCACCACCACTCGGCGACACCCTTGCTTCTGAAATAAATTCGGTATTGACTGGGGTGGTCGTGGCGGTAGACAGATCCAACTGTAACAGTTCACAAGTACCCGGCGCGATTCCCGGAAAATTAAAATCCCCGGTATTGTTAGGAATCCCTGAGTTTTCCGTATTCAACACAAATGCACCTGGGTGTTGTGCAAAATTGTGCCCGGTCAAGGGTCCCAAAATATTTCCATACTCCAGATCAATATTTCCCGGAATGGAAGAAAGCCCATCATTGCAGACTTCTACACGCAAAGAATAGGGGTAGCCAGGTTGGGCTGTACGCAGCTGTTTTTGCTGTACCCGCAGATCAAACCCATTATTGCTCAAGAAGTGGAAATCCAGGCCTGAAATGGTCGTTCCAACCACCGCATTCACCGTATACTTAGCGTTGGCAGGACAGGCAATTTCACTTGGATTGTATTGAGCAAGCTCCAGATCAAAGGTCCCCGTAGGCAGCGAAGCTTCATACATACCATTTTGATCTGTAAAGGAAATCGCTCCAGATGGACTTGTACGGACCAATTGATTTGGAATACCTGTGGTACCTATGCAGCCCGGCTGGCCCAGATCATTGATCAACTGACCCGAAACCGTTCCATTACACTGGGTATTATTAATCGTATCCTGAAAAGGCAGGCAAAGCGTGTAATATTGAATACAAGTACCGCTCCCTTCAACCGTAACGCTATAACAGCCAGAGGTCAGATTAAAAGTTGCAGCGTCTGTTACACCATTGCTCCAATTATATTGAACATTGGTGGTACTCACGTTGATCACGGCGGCGGATCCGTAACCGGTAATGCAGTCAAGATCACTGACCACCAATTTCGGCTCAAAACCTCCAGCATCGGGAATGGTTACGCTGGAAGATCCACTGCAAGACAAGCTCGTATTATAGGCGCTTACAAAATACTCCCCACTTTTAAGGTTTTGAAGGGAAGTGATATCCGAAGAAACGAATCCATTGGGTCCGTAAATATATAAACTTAGCGGAGGAATACCGCCATTGATTGTCAGGTTCATCGAGCCGCCCAGCCCCAGCGAACAGTCTGCAGGACTTGGCAATGCACTGATTGTGACTTCTGGAGCGATAGGCGGGCCAATATTCACCGTACCCGTTAAAGAACATCCTAAGGACGTCGTGACGGTGATCGTATGGTTTCCAGGGCTCAGGTCGCCATCCCATAAATTAGTTCCTCCATTGTCCCACAAATAGCTCAAAGCCTGATCACTATTGAGTGAACAATAACCAACCCCATGGTTGCCACTATAGCAATCCGGAGAAAAGTCATAAAGCTGGAGATTTGGGAAAGCCACCAATGCCAGTTGCTCTCCTATACAACCATTTGCATCTGTAGCGGTAACACCATAATAGCCACCGCTGAGGCCACTTAGGTTCGCACCCGCCTGTCCGTTGCTCCAGACATACGTTACGGGTGCCGTTCCATTCACCAATTGTGCACTTGCCGTGCCGTTGTTGTTGCCGGAGCAAATGGCACTTCCATTTGCGATGAGCTTATTGGACAAAACAGCGCTTGAGACTGAGCTGCAGCCCAGGGCATCAGTAATGGTTACGGTATAGGTGCCTTTTGAAAGGTTTGAGATGGATGAATTGGTAACTCCGTTGCTCCACATATAGGTGTACGGAAGATAGTTACTATAATTCAGGTCCCCATTTAGTTTACCATCGTTGAGGTTTAAACAATCTGGCTGTGCTAGGGTGCCGATCGCTGCATTAGGGAAATAAGTACCCAAAATTGGAAGTACCTCGTATTCGCCTTCCGCCGAGCAGCCATTTGCATCTACTACGGTCAAGGCATAAGTGCCGACCTGTAAATCCTGAATGGCAGCATCGGTCATTCCGTTGCTCCAGACATAAGCGTACGGGGCAAGGCCGCCCACTGGATCAACCGTTAGTGCCCCAGAATTTGGGTTGCAGCCGCCTCCAGGTCTGGAATAAGACAGATACAAGTCGAATTCCTTGCTGTTCAAGAAGCTGGTATGCGTGGTAGTCGCCCCGCTTGCATCCGTGAGGGTTGCCGAATAAGTCCCTTTCGGCAGGTTTTTCAGGCTGACCTCCGTTGCGCCAGTACTCCACAAATAGGTGAAAGGAGGCACGCCACGGGTGGGAATCAGGGTAAGGATGCCATCGGTCGCACTGCAATTGGCAGGTTTTTCTTTGAAAAAATAGAATTGCTGGGCGTCCAGTTTTGTAAACAGGAGCGCAAAGCATCCCACGAGGAAAATGTAGTTGGATGTATTCATGTCATTAAAGTTTTTGGAATACACGCAGCCTGTGGCGATATGGTTGGGTAGAAGCACCTTTTTTTAAAAAATTAATTGAATCTGTTTTCCCGTTCTCCCCCATTCTCCTTCAAAAAAAATCATCTCAAGCATCAAAACTAACCACTACCCGCTTGGTAACCGGGTGCGCCTGGCAAGTAAGCACATAGCCAGCTTCAACCTCATCGGGTTCAAGACCGTAATTGATGGTCATTTCCACCTTGCCTTCCATAATACGGGCTTTGCAGGTGCTGCATACACCGCCTTTGCAGGAAAAGGGCAGGTCGGCGCCTGCGCGCATGGCTGCGTCAAGAAGCGTGGAGCCATCGGAAGGGAGATTAAAATCGAATTGTGCCCCGTCTTGTATAACCGTGATATAAGCCTCAAAGGATTCTTTGGCTGATGTAGTAGCGGCAGGTTTATTCTTTATTCCAGCCGTTGTAAACAGTTCAAAATGAATAGATTTTGGGTTTGTACCAAGTTCGGCTAAGGTATCTTTTACTTCAAAAACCATTTCTTCCGGGCCGCAGAGGAAAAAGGCATCAACTTCTGCAGAATTGAAAAAAAACTTGGCAAAACGTTGACATTTCACGCGGTCAATCCGGCCTTTAAAAAGGTCATTTCCCAATGATTCGCGACTCAAAACATGATGAACAGCGAGGCGTTCTGGATGGAGATTCTTTAATTCTTCCAGTTGTTCGCGGAAAATGATGGTATCAAAGGAACGGTTTCCGTAGAACAGCATGAACTGGCTGTGTGGCTCTATAGTAAGTGTGCTTCGGAGGATACTCATTACAGGGGTGATGCCGCTGCCAGCCGCAAATGCGACGTAGAGTTTGCTGTTATCCGGATGTAGCGCAGTAAAAAAATGCCCTTGTGGCGCCATAACATCCATCCAATCGCCCACTTTTAATTGCTCATTTGCCCAAGTGCTAAAAAGTCCGCCTTCTACTTTTTTTACCGCCACACGCAGGTCGTTTTCTTGTATTCCTGTACAGATAGAATAAGAGCGCCTCACTTCTTCGCCGTTGATATCGGTCTTCAAGGTGAGGTGCTGCCCTTGTTTGTACCGAAACGCCTCGCGTTCATTTTCAGGCAATTCAAACGAAATAGAAACCGTATCGGCGGTCTCGCGCCGCAAATCACGTACTTTTAGTTTGTGGAATTGAAAAGACATGGTTGAGCAGTTGGAACACAAAAAGTGTACCCCGATATGTTCGAAGTACACTTTTTGATTGGTAATTGATTTATCAGTGATTTGTTTGTCAGAGATGGGTTAATTGGTGAAGGGATAATCAGTTAGTGGAAATCACTGAACCAATTACAAATTTAAAAATCACCAGGTTGCCAATCGCCACTTAACCAATCACTAATTACGCAGCAATCGCGTTCACATGACGCATCAAACCGCTCTTGAGGTTAGCAGCTTTGTTGCGGTGTATGTTTCCACGCTTAGCAAGACGGTCGATCATACTCACGACTTTAGGCAAAAACTTTTCAGCCTCAGCCTTTTCTTTCAGTTCGCGCAGGTTCTTGATTGCCGTGCGGGTAGATTTTTTGTAGTAGCGATTCTCCAAACGACGCTTGTCGTTCTGTCGGATGCGCTTGAGTGCGGACTTGTGATGTGCCATATTTTACAGCGAAAGTGGTGCTTTTTTAATAAGTTATTTGGTTCTCGATTTGGGGGGGCAAAGGTAGAATTTTTATGGTAAAAAAGAAATTCAAGCACTAAATTTTTCCTGAGTATTGAAGTTTACGAAGCGTTGCGTCATTACTTGTGATTTTCCTACGATTCCTTTCTGCCCATACGGACCATTTTTTTGATTACAGAGCCGCATTATTCATGTAATAAGACAGTTTTTGGACAAAAGGTGATCTCCCTCAAAGTCAAAGGTTATTATTCACCGGTTCCTTAGCCAATTCAAACTTTAATATGACCTTTGTTTGTTGGCTGACAAGTCTTGACCCTTCGTGCAGTACAATGCGGATTGGATACAAACTGTTTCCTACATTTGCCCTCCAAATCCTAATCGATCCCGATTTTCAAATTTATAAAATTCTATGAAACGAGTCGTAGTCACTGGCATAGGTGCAATTACTCCTATCGGCAACAATGTGCCTGCTTTTTTAGACGGGCTTCAACGCGGTTTAAGCGGTGCTGGACCCATTACGCAATTTGACGCCAGCCTGTTCAAGACCCAGTTTGCCTGCGAGGTAAAGGGCTTTGTACCAGAGAACTTTATGGACCGCAGAGAAGTCCGGCGTGTAGACCGCTTCACACAGTTTGCCCTCGTTACGGCAGATGAAGCAATAAAAGATGCTGGTCTTGATATGGAGGCTATTAACAAGCAGCGGGCAGGCGTGATCTGGGGCTCCGGAATTGGCGGCCTTCACACGCTTGAAGTAGAAATAGAGGATTTTGTAAAAGGTAGTGGTACGCCACGGCATAACCCTTTCCTGATCCCTAAGATGATTATCAATATGGGGGCAGGCATGATATCCATCCAGCATGGTTTAATGGGTATCACGTATGCTACGGTGTCGGCTTGTGCCTCTTCGAGTCATGCCATTATCAATGCGGCTGATTATATCCGGCTTGGTAAAGCTGATATTATGGTGACTGGGGGCTCTGAAGCAACCATCGTTGCGACCGCTGTGGGTGGTTTTACCAATATGAAAGCAATGAGCGAACGCAACGATGACCCTTCCACGGCTTCGCGTCCTTATGACAGGGATCGAGATGGTTTCGTGCTCGGCGAAGGCGGCGGCGCACTTATTTTGGAAGAATACGAACATGCTAAGCGGCGTGGCGCCCGTATTTACGCCGAGTATGCTGGCGGTGCTATGAGCAACGATGCTTATCACATTTCTGCACCGCATCCGGATGGTATCGGCGTAATTAATGCGATGAATTTGGTATTGCGGGATGCTGGAATGGCGCCTACTGATATTGACTATATCAACACCCACGGTACGTCCACGCCCCTGGGCGATGGAGCTGAGTTAAAAGCCATCCGTACGGTTTTTGGTGATCACGTACCCCGTATCAACATATCTGCTACCAAAAGTATGACAGGTCACTTGCTTGGCGCAGCGGGTGCAATAGAATCCATCGCTTCTATTCTGGCGATGACACATGGTTTTATTCCCCCTACGATCAACCATTTCACTGATGACCCGGAGATTGATCTGGCGTTCAATCTGACATTCAACGAGGCTCAACAACGCAAAGTGAAAGCTGCAATCAGCAATACATTTGGCTTTGGTGGGCACAATGCATCCATCGCCTTCAAACAAATTTAGGGGGTACCCTGCAGCTGCAAAGGTAGACGGCAACTTCAAATTACCGCCTACCTTACAACGGCGAGTTACGGTTCAAAACGAGGGCAAAACATTGATTCTGTGCGATTTATTCGAAGATTTTACAATTATCACTTTCATCCTGATCGGGATTTGGCGCGTCGCCTAAGGCACTTGATCGGGTTTACGCCTGTCCGTTTGAAGTTGTTTAAATTGGCGTTTTTCCACAAGAGCACTTTTGCTTCCAAAGATTACGCCATTGCCAATAATGAGCGGCTTGAATTTCTGGGTGACGCCGTACTCAGCACGATTGTGGGTGAGTATTTGTTCAAAAAATATCCAAATTCAGACGAGGGCTTTTTGACAAAAATGCGCTCTAAGATTGTCAAGCGGCACTCACTTGATGAGATTGCAGATCGCATGGGACTTGACTTGTTTCTGGCCGATTACAATCAGACCAGGCTTTCAAAGTCTATGCTCGGAAATGCGCTCGAAGCGCTTGTAGGTGCAGTGTACATTGAGCGAGGCTATGATGGGACCAAAATCTTTGTAGTTCGCCGAATTCTTCGCAAATACCTGGATATCCATGAATTGGAGGGATTCGATGACAACTACAAGAGCCAGCTTTTGGAATGGTGCCAGAAAAATGGCCACCAAATCGAGTACAAGGTGGTCGCTAAATACAAGAGCGAAAAGCGCGACAAATTTAAAGTCGCCGTATACGTAGACAATAAAAAGGTAGGTACCGCCGACGATTTCAACAAAAAGAGCGCGGAACAACTCGCAAGTGAGCGCGCTATGACTGCCTTGGGTATGTTGGGAGGGAATGGGACGCCTCCACCTATTGACTACAACGACGACGATCAGCCCTAAGGTAGCCCCTTGGAGTTATCTACAGAAACATCCGTCATCCCAAATTTTGAAATTAACCTCGTATAGGTTTAACATTGGTATAGGTTTAACATAAACGTTTTCGCGGATCAGATTTACCCATGTCAGACATCTACGAGGTCCATCCAAAATCCAATTTCTACCAAATATTAAGCCTCTCCGAGGCCAAGGACCCGCAAAATTCGGGATGACTCATGTTTATTGGGTTTAAAGACTGTTTTCCGTACAAGTTCTCCAAACTTATCCAATGGAGGAGAAACAATGGATCTACACGTATCTGGTAAGTGAACGAGGTAGTTTGCCTTACATTCCAAAATTCCGAACCAGCTCAAAAATCTTCAATTCCCGCCCTCATTCTCCACGTTTTCTAAGCGGCGTTGAGTCTCTTCCAACAGGCGAAGCTGCTTCTCCTGTTCTACCAGATTGGTCTCTTGCGACAGTTCATTGTTCGAAATATCCAGCTTGGCTTTCTGTATTTTTGCCTCCCAGCTTGCAATGCTGAGGCGTAGATCATCGTTGGTCTTGCTGAGTTTTTTCTGATTGGATTCCAGAGTACTTAGATACGTTTGTTGTGTTTTCAGCTCTTTTCCAATGGCGGCACGGCGTATATCGTAGTAACATTGCCGAAGCAATCCCAGCATGTCTTCCGTGCTGCGACGATTGTCGTGGCGGTTGAGGAAGTAGCTGCCGGCATCAACCCACACGGCGAGTGATGTCTTGACGCCGTCCGTTTCAATCGTAGAATATAGCGTGAATACTTCATCGCCCATAACGCTCGAACGGAGTTTTGTGGCCGTCCATTCACCTTTGCTTTTTTTAAGTTTTGCGTTGAAATTTTCTTTGGCAAACTTTTTCCAGACATCCTCCACGACACCAGCATCTGTACCGGAAAACTCCATCAGGAAACAAGGCCTGCGGCCAAATGACATCATTCGTTCCTGTTCTCGTACGGGGTCAAACTGAGCACTCAGTTTCAACGCAAAGGCAGCAAAGATCAGGAGGGGGAAGAGGGCTTTTTTGTTCATAATTCTTTGATTAATAAAATCTTAGATAGTGTGCTTGAGGCGTTTACAAAACAATGGACAGCAAATTTTTTACCTTCAAAAATAGGAGCAAAAACAGGTACTATCCAAACAAAGGTAAAGCACACGCCCGCCCCGAAGTAATAAGGCAAAATAAAAAATAAGCAGCTGCCAGGCAAAACCACCCGCCAAATGGAGTTTCTTTGTGCCCCAAGTGATAAATGTGGTCAATGTGATTTGCACTCGAGTGGATTTAGGTGCATTCATTGATCAAATAAAGCCTCCATGCTGGCTGCCACCCCTCATCGACTACATTAAACCCATTGTCCACATTAACCACATTGACCACATTGACCACATTAAAAAAACATGGCAAAGATTTTAATCGTTGACGACGAAGTGCCCATCCGTCGGACCCTGCGTGATATTCTTGAATTTGAAGGATATGAAGTAGATGAGGCCTCCGATGGGCTGGAGTGTGTAGCAAAAGTCCAGAAAGAAAAATATGATGTCATCATTACCGACATCAAAATGCCCAAAATGGACGGTATCGAAGCCCTCGAGCGCCTTCAGATCTTGTCGCCTGAAACGCCTGTCATTATGGTCAGCGGCCACGGTACGATCGATACCGCCGTGGAAGCCGTTAAAAAAGGTGCTTTTGATTTCATCTCCAAGCCGCCAGATCTTAACCGGATGCTCATCACGGTGCGCAACGCGCTGGATCGCAGCGAACTGGTGAATACCACCCAGGTACTGCGCAAGCAAGTGAAAAGCAGCAAGGGCGTGAATATGATCGGCGATAGCAGTCCAATACTCGCCATTAAGAAGATGCTTGAAAAAGTGGCCCCTACGGAAAGCCGGGTGCTCATTACCGGGCAAAACGGCACTGGTAAAGAATTGGTAGCGCGCTGGATCCACGAAAAAAGCAATCGTGCAGACGGACCAATCGTTGAAGTTAACTGTGCAGCCATTCCTGCTGAATTGATTGAAAGCGAACTGTTTGGCCATAAGAAAGGCTCTTTCACCGGAGCTATTGCAGACCGTCCCGGCAAGTTTGAGTTAGCCAATGGCGGCACGCTTTTCCTCGACGAAATTGGCGATATGAGCCTGGATGCCCAGGCCAAAGTGCTGCGTGCTTTGCAGGAAAGTCGCATCACCCGGGTGGGCGACAGCAAAGAAATAAAGGTGGATGTGCGCGTACTGGCAGCCACCAACAAAGACCTCCGGGCAGAGATCGCAGGGGGGCGTTTCCGCGAAGACCTTTACCACCGGCTTGCCGTTATTGTAGTACAAGTACCCTCCCTCAACGAACGCCGGGAAGACATTCCACTCCTCATAGAGCATTTCAACCGCCGTATTGCCGACGACTATGGCCACTCGCTTAAATCGTTCACCCCAGCTGCCATAACAGCGCTGCAGGACTACAACTGGACGGGAAATATTCGCGAACTGGCCAACGTGATCGAGCGCTTATTCATTCTTTGTGAACAAACGGTGACGGAGGAGGATGTGCGTCAGTATGTTTATCCGAATAAGTAGGATAGTTGGATTATTGGACAGTCCAATGTCTAAAAGTCCAATGTCCTACAGTCCAAAACATAATTAACTTTTTCCGCCCCGTCAGGTGTTCACCCAAGCATACTATGGCATCTTCGCCGCCGCGCTAGGGTCTTTTTTTGACCCAACACCGCTTCCATGAGTATACAAGCCAATGCAATATCAAATGGTGAGGACAGTCCTTACCGTACTAAAAGTGGGTAGAAAAGGGCCAATTTATATCACCGAACATATAATAAACCGGAGAAGACCAACGATAGGCTTCCGGTACAGAAGTCAACGGCTATTTTCAATTGGTGACCTTACAAATATAATGATTTTTGGCAATAAATCAAAAAAAAGTCTGATAAATTGAGCAATGGTAGCCCAGCAGGTTAGTTCTCCGGCATAGAACCATGCTGGAAATAAAATGAGTTATAGTAAAAAAACAGGCGAGGGGAAACCATGCCCCCTCGCCTGCACTACGCAATGATTAAGGGTGTTGTACTACAAAAGTCTGACTGAGGACTTTAGGGCCATTCATGAGCCGTACTACGTACGTGCCGGAAGGCCAATTCTGTACCGAAAAGGCCCATTCGGTCGCAGCAGCCGCCAGGGTGTTTTCCTGCACCAGTCCGCCTGTCATGTTGAAGACCTGAACCTGCCAGTCGCCCTGTTGGCCGTTAAGCCTTATGGTTACCTGGTCGCGGGCGGGGTTGGGTAGCACCTCAAACGCCGGACCGCCCGATCCTATAACCGGCACCCCGCTAACTAAGCTATCACAGCCGCTGCCTGGCAAAGGCCCCAGCCGAAAATTTGGATGCCGGTTGGAAAACAAATCGTACGGCACATGAAGACAGGAAGGCGGATTATCTGCCGCCAGACAAAATTCGCTCTCTTCTCCCCTTTCATCGGGATATTCCACCACGCTGTGCATATTGCGAGCCAAATTGTACAATTTCCCATCCGGGCCATAGCCAAAAACAAAATAGCCCCCCGGGAGGCCTACCAAGACATTCTGATAACTATCCAGCTGCCAGGGAGGGCCACCCAACTGCATCCTGCTGCCCTCTACATCCGCCGCTTCCAAATCCCACTGCATGTACCCCGCATCTCCCACGCCATACAGGTATCTGCCCGCGGTTCGCAATCACAAGGGCTATTTGTAGGCGAAAAAGAGCTGGACGGAGAATCATCTGTAAAATGAGTGGGGCAAGAATTATTTAGCTTAAATTTATACTCCCGACTTTTCCCATCACTATTTGCCGGATTGGAGGGGGCCCAATTTGTTGCGCTTGAACGGTGAGGAACAGTCTCAATATTTCCTGAACCGTCCCAAATATCAAAGTTGAGCATTTCATGTTCAGCTTTGTCTTTTCCATAAAATTCAAATTTATATTCACCATCTGTTGATAACAGAACATTGTCGAATACGACTTCCCAACGGAGGCCATTGCCTCCATCCAACGACTGTACTTGGGGGACAGAATATGATGCGCCAGATGGATCCCATAATTTTCCATCTAGGTTGCCCAACAATGCCTCACTTGCCAAAACATGCAATTTCATAGGGGCACGAAAAGGTGGCCCTCCAAAAGTGGGTAAAGGAGGAAAGGAATAAGTAGCATCAGTGAATCTTACTTTATCACAGGAAGAGGTGGGTGGTTGACAGCCTTGTGAATAATAATCTGCCGTGTAAACTTGCGTTCCGTTATAAAAAACATTTACACCACGAATAAAAGGCCAAAAATTGTCTATTTCAAAATTTAATCCTTCAGACCAATGTTGAGGAAATTGTTCTTGGACACTTGTGACAGCGCATTTATATTCATAATTACCATCAAGGAACCTTGAATCCCAGGGATAATTCGCAAAGAGGCCATGTCCGCCATCCATAGGATCATTTTTGTGAACACTTGTATAAAAATCAGAAAAGTAGAAATCATCATAATTATTATATCCATATGTACGTGGAGCGACACCAGTATGATCCCAGTTTCCTGCTTCTGTATGAATATAAGATGGTGTACACTGGTTTCCTAACCTCCCGCCGAAAAGTATTTTATCAAATGAAATGCCCTTAATGTTAAACCAGGTTTGTTCCAAATTATTTCTGAGCTTAAATTCAATTTTCTCTATATCTATAATTGAACTATATCTGGTAGCATCTGCCTGTTCATCAACAAGAGAAATTCTAGCTTTTAGTGGCGTATTATTAGTGCCTGGATAGATTGGTGAAATAGTCCCATTAGGGATATCTCGTTGGCTAAGTTCAAAAGCATAATTTGGAATAGCATGTGTTATATATTGTAGAGGGTTTTTAGAGTTTGGGTCATTGTCTGGTCGAAGTGTAATATCTATCATACCCTGTGTATGCGCATGCGGGTCATATGGAGCATCCATAATGTATCAATGTTTTAAATTTAAAGGTTATTTTTTATTTGTCACTGGTTAGCCTCTAGCAACCCTATACTCTAAAATACCGCCAAAAACACGTTATTGCGTTCATAGAAAATATTGAGTTGCATTAAATATACCATTGAACAATTGAGATTCTTACTTATGATGACAAAATAAATCTCGAAACGGCTCCCATTTGAAACAGGAAAACAATTTATCTCTCGAAAACGAGAACACCGCTTCATTCTTACCACACAAAGGTATTGGCATAAATACCAGATTTTTCAGGTCATTTCAGGTCATCTTAGGTCAATTCAGGTCAATTTTGCCCAGCCAAGCTTTTCAAAAATGACTGGTTGGAGGTCGGGAGGGATATGGCCGCGCGGAATTTTCAGTCCGGCTTTTTTCAGGCGGCGCTGGAAGGTGCTAAAGCTGATGTTCATTGCCTGGGCGAGTTGCGCTTTTGTTTTGGGTTCGGTGGAATTGTTGTTCATAATGATCGTAGGATAATGAAGGTTTATTAAGATGAAAGATGGATTGCATGATTCTTTATCTGCTCGGGTACTTATAAACTTGTTGAGGGATTTTACTACGATCGGACTAAAAAACAATAGCCATTGGGCTTCCATGATGCCCAGTGCCGATACGCCAGCGCGGCTCAGGTAACTGCGTTCCCGCAGGTAGGTCAGGGGATATTGTCGGCCATGCGCGGCGGAGGCCATCATCAGGCAGGTGGTGCCACAATCCATGGCGTCTCTTTGGCGATAAAAAGGGAAAGCGAGGGGCATAGGTGGTATTTGGTGCTTGAGTAGTCTTGATCCGGTGTAGCTGCGGGTGCTAAGGCACAGGCCCTGGCATCCGCTTGAAGCATATCGTCATGGTAAGGGAAAGGTTTGATTATGAGCAAGCCAAGGGGTCAAAAGCGGAAAATTTTCCGATCTGGCGCTTGTATAAATCAACGAAAAAGGCGAACTTTGGGGACTCCGGCGGGATGCGGGATGCGGGATGCGAGGCTGTTTTCATATCAAATGAAGGGCTTTTGATAAAAATTAAGGTTTCCTGCAACAATGATAGTGAATATTTCCAAAAGAGCAACAATTTTGTTTTGAAATATAAAACTTTAACAAAACTTATGTGCGTTAAGTGTTGCCTGTCAGACTATGGGTCATTTTGACATTGGACGTGAGACATGATCCAGCAAATGCGTGATTTTCAAGTTTTTAGAGCGCATGTCCAATGCCCATTGTCAAAATCTCTACTAGTCAGGTGCTAATTAGTTATTATTCACCCGTTCCTTAACGTTTCATTTCGGAAACGAGTCCTTTATTTGGCCTATTTTTGCGCCAAATTTGACTAAAAAAGGATTTCACCAAACATGAAAAAACTGCTCTTCGTCGCTTTACTAATGCCTGCCTCCATGTGGGCTTTCCAAAAAACAACAGCCGCCAAACCTGCGCCGCAACCTGCTAAAACTGGTGGCGTTGTCACACTCATTTGCCACCTGTATGGTACACATGGTAGTGCCGACAGCGTTTATCTATATGAAGACCTGGGCCTTGCAAAACGCGTGGTGGCCCGTGCCGGCAAAAGCGGAGCCGACAGTGCTTATGTGTTAACGGCGCCCATGGGCGTGGCTCGTTTTTACAGTGTTGGAGCCAATGAGCAATCCACGGCCAAGGTCATCCTGGGAGAAGAAAAGCAAGTGGTCATGTGGGGCAATACCGAATTTATGCACAAGGCTCGTACGGTCAATTCTCCGGCCAATAAGGCCATGGAAACCCTTCAGGAACAACTTAGCCAATTCACCACAGAAGCCGCCCAAGTGCGCTCCCAGTTCAATAGATCCTCGGGTACCGCGCGTACTACCATGGAAGCGAATGTGACAAAGTTTGGACAGCGCAAGACACACTTCCTCGACTCGATGAAGGTTGCCAACCCACTGCTTTGGCGAGTAGCCTGCCTGCAGCTTACCCCCGATTTTATCGGGCAAGAAGGCCCGGAAGCAGATTTCTATGCCAAAAACTATTTTAATTTCGCTAACCTGAGTGATAAGGCTTACGAGCAGATCCCGGATGTTTATAATGCATTTAACGCCTTTATTGCAATGCAACTGCAACTCGGTGTTCAGCACGAAAAGGCTATAAAATTAGCGGAGGAACAACTGGCTAAAATTCCTGCAGCAAGCCCTACGTACCGTATGGCTTTGGGCGGGATTATATCTGCATTAAAGGCTAATAATAGCCCACAGTATCCCGCAGAGGCCCAAAAGTATATTGAGCTCTACGTATCAAAGAATCTCGGTGAAATACCAGCCATGCAGATGGAATTGCAAAAAGCATCCACCTTTATGACGGGCTATGAAGCTCCAGAACTTGCAGGGATGACCCCCGACAGCGCCCAATATTCGCTTAAACAATTACGTGGCAAGATCGTGCTGATCGATTTCTGGGCAAGCTGGTGTGGTCCTTGCCGCAAGGAAAACCCGAATGTTCTGGTCAATTACAACAAATACCATGATAAGGGCTTTGATATTCTGGGCGTAAGCCTCGACCGGGAGGTGAATGCCTGGCGCAATGCCATCAAACAGGATGGCTTGCCGTGGCACCATATCAGCGACCTTAAAGGCTGGCAAAGTGCCCATGCTGCACTTTACTCCGTTACCTCTA
This sequence comes from Lewinellaceae bacterium, assembly GCA_947476195.1. Classification (GTDB taxonomy): domain Bacteria; phylum Bacteroidota; class Bacteroidia; order Chitinophagales; family Saprospiraceae; genus M3007. Next base: position 34,511 of record CANJPT010000014.1, read on the forward strand.
TTCCGCAAACTGTGCTTATTGACCAAAGGGGAAATATCATTGCCCGCAATTTGCGCGGGGAGCAGTTGGGCGCGAAACTGGAAGAGTTATTGGGAGGGAAGTAAACGACTTACTTTATTATATTGGGTGATTAAACAGGAGTCATCCCGATTTTTGGGAGTCCTTAGCCTCTGAGAGGCTTAATATTGGTAGAAAATTGAATTTAGATTTTTGATGGACCTCGGAGAGGTCTAACCTTGGTAAATCTTTATGTTAGACCTCTCCGAGGTCCATGTGCTCTATCATAACATAATATCTACCAATATTTAACCTCTCCGAGGTCAATGTCAAAAATTGGGATGACTCATGTTTAATTGTGCTACTAATTTTTCCGCCATTCCGAAACTGGTGCTGGAAGAAAGCCGCGTCCGGCGCAATTGACCCTCTATTTCGCAGGCTGCGAAAGCGTGGTAATTGCCTGTAGCATCGCGTTCGCAATAGACGCCGAGCGGGAGTTGGCATCCTCCTTCCATGAGTTGGAGTACCCGGCGTTCTACATTGGTACAAGCGGAGACCTCCGGGTGATGTAATTTCTTCAAAATGTGTCGGGTATTGGTATCGTCGCGGTTAGTTTGCCATGCCAGCACGCCTTGGGCCGGGGCTGGCACGAACTCGCGTGCGGGCAAAACCATTACTTCAAAATCTGACAGATCCAGCCCCAAACGCTCCACCCCTGCTGCTGCGAGAAAGATAGCGTCAAAATCACCTGCACGAAGCTTTTCGAGTCGGGTGGGTACATTGCCCCGGATGTCCTTCAATTGCAAATCCGGTCTGAAGGCGATCAACTGCGCCTTGCGCCGATTGGCTGAAGTGCCTACGATGGCATTGGGCGACAATTTTAAAAGCGCTTTTTCTGCGTAAAAGTCTTTACGGATGATGAGCAGGTCCGAAGGATTGTGGCGGTATGAAACCGCTGTGATCGCCAATCCTTCCGGCTGACTGGTAGGCAGGTCTTTCATGGAATGCACGGCTAAGTCCACTTCGCCGCGAAGGAGTGCATCTTCGATCTCTTTGGTGAAAAAACCTTTGCCTTCGAGCTTGTCAAAGCCCAGGTGCTGCACCAGATCGCCCTGTGTTTTGATAATGACCAATTCACTCTCCACCCCGATACGGGCGAGTTCGGCTTGGGTGAACACTGCTTGCCAAAGGGCAAGCTTGCTGCCACGGGTTCCTATTTTTAACATGAGGGCAAAGGTCGCAATTATCCATTAATCTTCCTTTTGGAATCCGATGGGACGGCGGGTTTGCCAAGGATTGGAGCTGGGTTCGAGTCCGGCGATCTCGGCGGTGCGGGCTTGATTTTGTTCGCCGAGCCAGTGTAGCACCTCGTGGATATCAGCGATGTCTTTACCGGTTTTGGCTTCCAGTTCAGTTATTTTTTGAGCAAGTTCGGTATAGGTGAGGGCATAATGACGCAGTTTAACAAAGGCCCGCATGATGGCGATGTTAACCTGGATTGCTTTTTTGCTGTGGAGTACAGAGGAGAGCATTGCCACACCAAGCTCTGTGAAGGCGTAGGGTAGGGATTTCCCCTCACGGTGCTTTTGAGATGTGGTCACAGATTGTGACCACATCATGCCATCTGAACCGGTCACAATTTGTGACCGGTTCGAATCTAAGGTCACAATTTGTGACCTTAGAGATTGCCATTCCTCTTCCGAAAGTTGAAACAAGAAGTCTTCCGGAAAATGCTCAATATTGCGTTTAACCGCCTGATTAAGCGCTTTTGTTTGCACTTCGTAGAGAATTGCCAGGTCGAAGTCAAACATCACACGCTGGCCGCGCAGCGTATGAATCTTGGATTGAATGATTTGAATATCCATTGGTAACTTTGGTTTTTGAACCGTTGATGGGCTTCAGCAACGATATGGTTCTTACCAAAGTTAAGTAATAAATCGCATTATGCGAGGTTACCTTATCACAATTTGTGATGAGGTAACCCTGTAAGTTCACTCCTTACTCCAGGGCGCGGAACTCCGTTGCTTCCCACTCAAAAACAGGTACATCGCCGGAATTACAAACAAAGTCAGCACCAATGAGAACAACAATCCACCCACCACCACCACACCAAGACCGATGCGGCTCGTGCTGGCAGCGCCCAAAGAAAGGGCAATGGGTAAAGCACCAAGTGCGGTGGCGAGCGTGGTCATGAGTATGGGACGCAGACGGGCTTGTGCAGCTTCCCACACAGCCTGGTTTTTGGGCATCCCTGCATCGCGTTTTTGATTGGCAAATTCTACGATCAGGATCCCGTTTTTCGTCACCAGTCCTATGAGCATAATCATGCCTATCTGGGAAAAAATATTGAAAGTATTGCCAGTGACCGATAAACTGAGATATGCTCCTGCAATGGCGAGCGGCACGGTAAGCATGATGATCAATGGATCGCGAAAACTTTCAAACTGCGCGGCAAGAATGAGATAAATGAGCATCAGCGCTAGCAGAAAGGCGAAAGAGGTATTGCCACTACTTTCTTTAAAATCACGGGAAGAACCCGTAAGATCGGTCTGAAATGATTCGTCGAGTACCTGATCGGCAATGCGTTCCATCGCTTGAATGCCTTCGCCAATCGTTTTTCCAGGGGCCGGAGCAGCACTAATAGTAGCGGATTTGTATCGGTTATGGTGATAAAGTTGAGGTGGGCTGCTCGTCTCATTGAAGTGAACGATATTATCGAGTTGTACCATTTCACTTTTTGCATTGCGGACGTAGAGCGAGGCAAGATCCAGTGGTTCGTCGCGGTTGGAGCGGTCAACCTGGCCGATTACCTGGTATTGGCGGCCATTTTTAAGGAAATAGCCGAACCGTCGACCGGAGAGTGCTAATTGTAAGGTTTGGCTTACATCCAGTACGCTCACCCCTAATTCGGCAGCTTTCGGTCGGTCGATTATAACCTGTAATTCTGGTTTGCTAAATTTCAAATTCACATCTACACTCGCAAAAGAGGGATCTTTTCGCGCTTCCTCGAGGAATTTTGGAACCACCGCTCTTAGCTTTTCAAAATCCAGGGTCTGTATCACGAACTGTATAGGGAGGCCACGCCCAAATCCGATGGAAATTGTTTCCTCCTGGTTGGGAAACATTCGCGCTTCGGGCATTTTTTTGGTCATGGACAGTATTTGATTGTAGATCTGCATCTGGCTCCGATTGCGTTCATTTGGATCTTTGAGCAGGAGGCTGACAACGCCCGAATTGGTGCTGCCATTGCCATAGCTAGGTGCGGAGATGCCAAATACCATACTCTTTTCCGGAATCGAATCCATGATTTTTTGAGAAAGACCATAGATAATGCGCTCCATTTTATCGTAGTCCGTTCCTTCTGGTGCAGTCACGTTGGTACGAATAATACTACGGTCTTCCAATGGGGCAAGCTCGCTTTTTATGGTACCCTGAAAATACCAGATCATACCAAAACAGGCGACAAGGATCACTAGACTTAACCATTTGAAATTCATAAAGGTGCGTAAGGCGTTGCCGTACACTCGGTCCATTCCTTTAAAAAACGGCTCAGTTGCCAGGTAGAACCGACCATTTGTTGTCACGTTACCACCTAATTTAACATTCAAAACGGGGGTAAGGGTCAGCGAAACAAATGCCGAAATCAGTACTGCGCCAGCCACCACAATACCGAACTCACGGAATAACCGACCGGTAAATCCTTGCAGGAAAATAACAGGGATAAACACTACTGCGAGGGTGATAGATGTACTGATGACCGCAAAAAAGATCTCTTTAGTGCCTTCTCTCGCCGCGGTCCATTTGTCCATTCCGGCTTCCCGTTTTTTGAAAATGTTTTCGGTCACTACGATCCCATCATCTACTACAAGACCTGTAGCCAAGACGATGGCAAGTAAGGTCAACACGTTGATACTAAACCCAAATAGCCACATCAGAAAAAAGGCTCCGATGAGCGATACAGGGATGTCTATGAGCGGGCGTAGTGCAATGATCCAGTTTCGGAAAAACAAATAGATGATGAGTACCACCAGGCCGATGGCAATGAAAAGATTTTCGGTCACCTCACTTATGGCACGCCGTATGAAACGCGTTTTATCAATGCCCACCGTCATCACAATATCGGGCGGAAGGTCTTTTTGAATCTGTTCGTAACGGCGGTAAAATTCATCGGTGATATCTACCCAATTACTGCCTGGTTGTGGAATTACCGCGAGCGACACGCCTTGCACAAGGTTGCGTCGCGCGCCGGTTTCCTCATTGTCAGGACCTAAAATAGCTTCGCCGATGTCTTTGAAATGAATGGAAGTACTTCCAACCTGCCGGATGATCATGTTATTGAAATCCTCTTCCGTTTGCAAACGGCCAAAGGTTTTTACCGTCATTTCAGTGACATCGCCGCGCAATTTTCCGCCGGGTAGTTCTACGTTTTCCCGACTTAAGGCCGAGAAAACATCCTGGGCGGTAAGGCCGAAGGCATTCATTTTGGCTGGATCCATCCAAAGGCGCATGGCCGGGAGTTTAGAGCCAAATACATTGACCGCAGATACTCCGGGAATGGTCTGAATTTTCTCCCGGATCACATTTTCGGCGTAGTCAGAGAGCTCCATGATGCTGCGGGTACTGCTCTGAATGGGCATCATAAGGATAGGATCTCCGCTCGCATCGGCTTTGGTCACTACAGGCGGGGCATCAATATCCTGCGGGAGATTGCGTTGGGCCTGGCTGACCTTGTCGCGCACGTCGTTGGCTGCTTGTTCGAGATCAATACCCAGGTCGAACTCAATGGTAATATTGCTGTTGCCCAAGGCAGAGGAACTGGAAATAGTGCGGATACCAGCGATGCCGTTGATGGAGCGTTCGAGTGGTTCAGTTACCTGACTTTCAATGACTTCAGCACTGGCTCCGGAGTATTTGGTGCTTACAGTAATGTTGGGCGGATCAATCGCAGGATACTCCCGCACACCTAAGAAAATGTAGCCCACCACACCAAAAAATATGATGAGAATACTCATCACAGTGGCAAAGACGGGGCGGCGGAGGGAGAAGTCGGGTAGGCTCATAGGTGAAGTTTTAGTCATTAAGACATTGGGGTATTGATTCAGTAATCCGATGACAATCTGTTTTTCAAATCAATATTGACCAAAATAGCAGCAGAAATAAAAAATAGCGAACCTATTTTATCTGTCTCAATAAAGTCGTTCATCAGCATCAGAATATTGATGAGCACAAAACAAAGCAGGGCGGATAAAAGGGCCACTCTGGTGCTTCGTTCCTTCGTTTGGTGGTAAATAGTTTCACCCTTTAACATGACCAGCACACAGAAAATCAGAAAAAAGAGCAGTCCAGGCAAGCCCTGTTCAACGGCTACCATCAGGAAATAGTTGTGCGTGCTTGATTTTTCCGGGTTGTCCGAGACATAGGTACGGAAACTAGTAACGGTGTAGTTCTTGTAGTGCGTATAAAAAGTGGCTGGGCCAAAGCCAAGCAATGGGCGTTCTTTGATCATATAAGAGGCTGCAACCCACCGGTACACGCGCTCCATGGTCGAGATATCTTCTAGTTTTGTAGTCGCTTCCAGTAGTCGGTCAAAACGTTGGTGGGTGATGGTCTTTTCAAATTCGGGGGCAAAAAGCAACCAATTATCACGGGTATCAAGAAAGGCAATAAACCCGGCAAAAACCAAGACCGTTGCAACCAGCGCGGTTTTCATTAGGCGGTGGCGGACAACCCAATACACCCCCATCGCAAGCACTAAGGCTCCATAAGCTGCCCGGGTATAGGCAAAGTAAATACCCGCTAAAAATACCAGTACCCCAAGCACCAAAATCCACCATGCGCCCGAAAATCTTCGATACCAATAGGCGCCATACCAGGCAAAGGGTAAAAAGATTGCCAATAAACAGGCGTACATCACATGGTTTCTAAAAAACGGTTCTAAACATCCATTGATACTTTCGAATGAAAAGCCATAGCCAGCATGCCGATACACCACGGTAATGGTTGCAAAAAAGAGCGGTATAAAAAACCACCACATAAGGGCTTTGAAATCGCGTTCTGTGTTTAGAAAACGCGCTGCCCAAAAATATAAGACGATTACATACCAGCCTTTGGCCAGCAAGGATTTGAAGGAAATAAGGAAGTCTTGGGAGGTGGCGACGCAAATGGTCAGCCAAAATAAATGAGCAAATAACGCGAGCGTAATCGGGTGGCGAAAAAACTGAATATCTACCTTTCGCCAGTTTTTGGCAAACCAGGCCAGCCCTGCCAGTGTTAACAGCCACATTAGCGGTTCAGAAGGCAGATCCGTAGCCAATCCACCCGGCAATGCCACTTCCGTCGAAAGCGGAATGGAACCGATCATCAGGAAAAAAACCTTCCGAATATCTACCATGGCCAACCAGACTACTGCCAAACCTGCTGGTAGTAAGGTCAACCAGGTTATTTCTAACCACAATCCGGCAAAAATAGCAGACAGACTTACCACCACAAATGCAGCGACCAACCGCCCTTGTGGGTGACCTTTTGGAATGCCTATTATAGTTTCAAGTTTCAAGATCAAAGTTTCAGGTATTAAAGGGCTTGGTTTCTGTGGAGGATGTCAAGGAGTTTTGTCAGGTGGCTTGAGTTTTTCAATTAGGCCATGCAATATTTTGCTGATTTCCAATGCCCGCGTATAAATGTCTTCAAATTCTTGTTGTGTGATATATTTAAAATCCAAGGCGCGATAGGATTGTGAGCGAACCTCTCTGCAAGAGCCTTTTGATACAACTATTTCAACTCCTTCCAGTTCACATCACGATATGCATCAGCCAGAAAAGCAGCAAAAAGCGTGAATAGAAAGGCTGCCACCACGGCTCCGATTACGATGATGCTTCGACGCGGGCGACTTTTCATCACCGGAATTTCAGCCATTTCAACGATTTGAACGGCAGGTATTTTGGTATTGAAGGTGGCCAGAATCTGGTTGTAGCGTTCAATATCGTAGCTTAACTGCTTGCGGGCCTGATTGTGCAGATCATTAGCTATGGCGACTGCACTGATCCCTTCATTGTAGTCTCTAATGGTCAGGTTACCACTTTTTGAATTTGGGGAAAGGAGCATTTGCCGTTGGCGGGAAGCACCACGGAGGTTAGCTTTGATATATTCGATAGTGTCAAGCGGGATGAGTGGGTTTCCGTCAAGCACTTCCAGTCGGGCACTGTTACGCGCAATGTCTTCTTCGGCCCGTGAGAGCTGCCGGGAAAGCTGGTTGCCTTGTTCGCCTCCGCTGTAGATCTTGTAACGGGATTGTATGATACGCACGCTGTCGCTAAGCCTGGACAGTTCGGTCGTTTTCCGGGAAAGATTTATATCATAGGCTGAAATGAGTTTAGCCTGGCTGTCCTTGGTGAGATTTTGGGCGATCTCATCCACGCGGTCGCGGGCGGCATTAGCCATGTCGGAAGCCAATGTCGGATCAGTGTCTTCAATGGTCAGCTCGATGGCATCGTTGCGGTTTTTCTGCACGGCATAAAGGTCCCGAAACCGCAATCGTACCCAGTACCGTCCTTCGTGACTCGCTGAATCAATACCATAATGTTGGAAAAGGCCAAAACGCGCAACCATGTAGTCTACCAATTCGTTGCTGGCGGCTATTTCAAGAATCCTGTCTACGTCTTTGTCTCCACCGAAATACTCGGTCACTTTGCTCATTGCACCAAAGATCAGTTCGGGTTTGGAAAGGTCCTGGTTACTCGGGTAAAAGATGGTCGTGGACCTATAATAGGTATCCATCCAAATCGCAATGCCGATGCTGCCTGCTAAGGCGATCAGGCAGGTATTTCGGAGGGCTTTTCTCCATCGGTAAATCGTTCCCAGAACATCAAGGAAATTGTCGCGGTTGCTCATAATAAATATTGGCACTACACCTGCTGACTTTTTAAAACATGAAAGGATGAACTAGCGCTTAGTGCCTCTTTGTTTCTTTGTGTTAAAAAAGCTGAACAAGGTGTTTTTGTAGAAGTGAAGCGCAAAAGTAAGAAATCCAACCGCCAAAAAATGGCCTCTAAATCAGGCCCTCTCAAGGCAACCTTTCTTTTAGCCTCTGCGTCATTGCCCCACTTATAATACGTATGTCGGGCACCAACACCGGCAAAATGATTAGTTGTTATGGTGTAATGGTTGATTTGGGTGTTCGTGGATAGTTTAATCCATCCGATTTCCCCATCTCCCCAAGGCTCCAGATCCACATAATTGAACCATCCTGCTTTTTTTGAAAATGACGAAGAAGAATAGCCTTATAGCGGCCCTTGCCCTGTTTTCTATTGGTGCACTCTATGCATTTGCTTACCCGGAAGCAGTGCGCGAAAACGTACTCACCCTCTTTTTCCCGGAAGGCAATAGATCAGTGGCCACCCTCCACCGTCCACCGTCCACCGTCCACCGTGAACCGTCCACCGTGAACCGTCCACCGTCTACCCTTGACACCTTACCTCCACTGAATGAACGTTACGACGACTTCATCAACTCCGGCAGCCACAATCAGATCGATCTGCACGACCCAAAGGCTATAGATCAGCATGTTGAATATGATGCAACTTCTGATATGTATATCATTACAGAGCAAATCGGGGATGATTATTACCGGGCTCCGACCTACATGACATTTTCAGAATATGTAAAATGGCGCGATGCGCAACAGCAGGCTGCTTATTTTGACCGTTTACAGGGCGTTGTTTCTGCCGATGGTAAAAGTGCTGACGGAACCACCGATCCGGTGGAAAAATTCAAATTCAAAAACTCGCTAATCGACCGCCTTTTTGGCGGAACCAATGTAGATATCAAACCGCAGGGCAATATCAACCTGACCTTCGGATATGACTACCAAAAAATCCAAAATCCTATCCTGACCCTACGCCAGCAGTCCAGTGGTAACTTCGACTTTGACATGGACATCAACATGAGCGCCCAGGGCAAGATCGGGGAAAAACTTAACCTCAACTTTAATTACAACACGCAGGCGACCTTCGATTTTGACAACAACATGAAGATCAACTACGATACGAAGGGATTCTCAGAAGACGAGATCATTCAAAACGTAGAAGCCGGTAACATTACTATGCCCCTGCGCTCCAACCTCATCAAAGGCGCACAAAATCTGTTTGGTGTCAAAACCGAAATGAAGTTCGGTCACTTACATACCACCCTCGTGGCAGCTCAGCAACGGTCAAAGCAGCAAAGCCTCAAAATTCAAGGGGGGTCGCAGTTACAGACTTTTGAAAAACCTATTGATGAATACGACGAGAACCGCCACTTCTTTATTAGCCACTGGAACAGGGATGAGTTTGAGCCAGCACTGAAATGCCTTCCAGTACCGCAGTCCTTGTTTAATATTACAAGGATGGAGGTGTGGATCACCAATGATAAGCAAGAGTTTCAGAACACACGGGACGTTGTGCCGCTTGCAGATTTGGGCGAACCCCTTCCAGTAGATCTGGTGGATTCTTCTTGGGCACTGCTCAATCCGCCTGCCAAGGACATCAAAGGTCATGCACTCCCGGCTAACGAAAATAATGGTTTGTATAAAGCCATTTTGGATGAATTGGGCCAGGATTCCACCTTGCGCTTCAGTGATCGGGTGGTGAGCAAACTGACCGGACCTTCGTTTGCAACCGTAGGCAATGGGAAAGGTATGAAGCAGATCAGGGACTTTGAAAAAATGAACGCCCGCCTGCTTGCCCCACAAGAGTATACTTTCAACGAGCAGCTCGGCTTTGTTAGCATAAACCTCAATGTGCAGCCCGATCAGGTAGTAGGGGTGGCTATGACCTACACTTATAACGGGGTGCCGTATAAAGTTGGGGAGTTCTCTGACGAGGTACCTAAAAAAAGTTCAGAGGATACGCTGAAAACCAACGTGCTTTTTCTCAAAATGCTAAAAAGTACCACTGCCAACGTCAAGTTCCCTATCTGGGACCTGATGATGAAAAACGTGTATGCGGTAGGTACGGCGAATGTGGACCCTCAAGAATTCCGGTTCGATGTGTATTACGAAGATCCGGGTAGAGGCCAAAGGCGTTTTATCGATGATCCGCTGATCCCGCTCAGTATGAGAACCCGTCCATTGCTTCAGGTTTTTGGCCTGGACAATCTTAACTTACAGGGGGACCCCGGACCGGATGGTATTTTTGATTTCGTGCCAGGCTTAACCATCAGTCTGCGCTCGGGGCGTATCATGTTTCCGGTATTGGAGCCTTTTGGTAGTGGCCTCTTGAAAAAGATCGAAGTAGCCAATGGAGCACCGCTAACACAGTCTGAAACGACCGCCTTGAATACACGCCTGATTTATCAGCAACTGTATGACAGCACGACCTTTGTAGCGCGAGAATATCAGCAGCTGAACCGCTTCACATTGCGAGGTACCTATAAGTCAAGCGTCTCTTCAGAAATATCGCTTGGAACCTTTAACTTGCCTCCAGGGTCCGTGCGCGTTACGGCTGGAGGTGCCCCGTTGCGGGAAGGCATTGATTACTCCATTGACTACAATATTGGTAAAGTCCGCATTCTGAACGATGCAATTCTTCAATCTGGTCAAAGTGTCAATGTCAGTTTTGAAGACAACTCGTTTTTTGGCTTCCAAAGCCGGAGTATGATCGGGGCTCGTTTTGATTATACCTTCAGCAAAGACCTTACTGTTGGGGGGACGTTTATGAACTTATTTGAACGGCCACTTACCCAAAAAGTAAACTTTGGCGACGACCCGATCAACAATAAAGTCTATGGACTCGATTTCAACCTCTCGAAAGATGCGCCCTGGCTTACCAAACTTATTGACAAACTCCCGCTTATCTCAACCAAAGAGCCTTCTACGATTACGGCGGTTGCAGAGGTAGCATTGCTTCAACCCGGCCACAACCGCGCCATTAACCAGGGCGGCGATAAGGGCGGCACTGTGTACCTCGATGACTTTGAGGGTAGTACGGCCAATATTCCACTTACGACGCAATTCAACCAATGGGTGATCGCTTCTGTGCCTTTGGATAACCCGGATTGGAAAGCACAGGATAAGTTGTTCCCGGAGTCCGATCCTGCCAACAGCACCCTCTCTCTGGGTGCTAACCGCGCAGGACTCACGTGGTATATCTCCGATCCCAGCGCACGCGACCAAAGTGACGCCACGGACCCCTACACACGCCTGATACAATACCAGGATATCTTCCCCAACCGCCAACTTACGCCCTTTGAGCAGTCGAGTTTGCGGCCACTTGATGTTACAATCTATCCCCGTGAGCGTGGCCCTTATAACTTCGAAATTCCAACGGGTTATGCTACCTCGGCAGGTTTAAACCCAAATGGAGAGTTGAATTTGCCCAAAACCCGCTGGGCAGGCTTCATGAAAGAATTGAATACCAACGATTTTGAAGCCTCGAACATCGAATTCATTGAATTCTGGATGCTCAATCCTTATATGAACAAAAGCGATGGAGAAGCCGTATCCGGTGAAGGACAGATGTACATTGACCTTGGTTCTGTTTCAGAAGACGTGATGCGGGATGGGCGGCAGTTTTTTGAAAATGGCCTGCCAACGGGTACCAATAATGTGTCAACAGACATATCCCCCTGGGGCCGGGTTCCTATCGAAGCACCCGTGGTGAATGCTTTTGACAACAATGAAGCGAGTAGAATACAACAGGATCTGGGCCTCGACGGCCTGGATAGCCTTCAGGAAACCAAATTTGGCGATATCGGCACCTGGTATCAACTGATCCAAAACACGCCCAGCCTTTCCCCTAATTTTAGAAAGCAGGTACAGGAAGACCCGTCCAATGACAATTTCGTTTATTTCCGGGATAATTCTTTCCCCACTTCTCCGGGTGGTCCGGGTCTTTTGCAGCGGTATAGAAAATTCAACAATCAGGAAGGCAATTCGCCTGTGAATCAGACCCAGAATCAAAACCCCTCCAGCACCAATATCCCCGACCAGGAAGACCTTAACCGGGACCGTTCGCTGAATGAGACAGAAGCTTATTTCCGGTACAAACTCAATCTGAAAAATCTGAATGGGGAGATCGACCAAACAGACTCTACCATTGCCAGTTTTATTGCCAATACGGTGACTGACCCGAATGGCCTGATCTGGTATCGATTTAAAATTCCCTTGGATGATGGCAAGCGTCAAAGCGTTGGCGGTATCGAAGATTTCCGTTCCGTGCGTTTTATCCGAATGCTTTGGAGAGGCTTTGAAGAGCGTACCACCTTCCGTTTTGCTACCCTTGAATTGGGGCGCAATCAATGGCGTCGTTTCAAGCAAAATCTGGGCTGTTCTGACAATCCAAAGCCTGATCCGATCCCATTTGATGTGAACGCGGTCAATATTGAAGAAAACTCGGCCGACCTGCCCTTTAATTATACGATCCCTTATGGAATTCAGCGGGAACAATCGGTAGGTGCATTCCCCGATATTTTGCAGAATGAACAGTCGCTTGCCGTTAATCTTTGCAAGTTGCCATTCTGCGATGCCCGTGCGGTATTCAAAAGTTTAAACCTGGATTTGCGTCAGTTCAAACGCCTCAAAATGTATGCACATGCCGAGGAAACGGAAGAACTGCTGGACTCAAGCGACCTGAGTATCTTTATCCGAATGGGTTCTGATTACACGCGTAACTATTATGAATACGAACTTCCATTGCTGATCTCTGACCCCAGCAAATTGAATGGAAATGCCGATAGCCGCGATTACAAAGATGAAGTGTGGAAAAATAATTTTGACTTTCCGCTTGAACTCTTTACGGATGTGAAAAAGCAACGCAATGCTGATCCGAATGCTCCCCTTAGTCAGCCCTATGTAACTTTTGATCCTGAACACCCCAGGGCGAAGGTGAAAGTATTTGGCAATCCAAACCTCGGTCTGGTCAAAGGCGTCATGATCGGGATACGCAATACAGATACGATCAGTATGGAGAAGCATTGTGTGGAAGTTTGGCTCAACGAACTCCGACTGAATGGCTTCAATGAAAAAGGTGGTGTCGCAAGCCTTGCAAGGGTCGACATGAAAATGGCTGACCTGGGCGGAGTCTCTCTTTCCGGAAACTACACCGGTATAGGCTGGGGGAGTATAGAAGAAAAACTCGCGCAACGCCAGCGCGAGGAGGTGATCCAATATGATGTATCCACCAATATTGAACTCAGCAAATTCCTTCCAGAAAAAACGGGCATAAAAATTCCTTTCTATGCACAATACTCCAATGTAACCCGCAACCCTGAATATGACCCTTATGATCTGGATATCAAACTGAAGGATAAGTTGAGCGAGACCACTACGGGGCATGATCGGGATAGCATTCGGAGCCTCGCGCAAGATATCACGGTGGTAAAAGGCTATAATTTTACCAATGTCCGTAAAGAACATCGCGGTAAGCCCCGTAAGGTTCCACTCCCTTGGAATATTGAAAACTTCAGCGCAACCTATGCTTATAACGAACAGGAAAAACGTAGCCCGTTCATCCTCAGCGATCAGCAAAAGCAGTATAAAGGAGGCCTGGATTGGCAATATGGCACAGGTATAAAACCCATCACACCATTCAAGAATACGATCAAAAATGACAAGTATCTAAAATTTATTACAGAATTCAACTTCAACCCTTTACCCAATACGTATGGGATTAACACGAATTTGGAGCGTTTTGAAGGCATTACAACCTACCGGTTTTCAGGGGAGGATGCTGCGCAAAACACTTACTACAACCGAAGATTTGTCTGGGACCGAAACTACGAACTTGGCTGGGACATGAGCAAAGCGCTACGCTTTAACTTTGATGCCAAAATGAGAAGCCTGATCGACGAGCCGCAGGAATACAGTCTTGAAACGGGCCAACGCATTACCGTTGCAGAACGTCGGGACAGTATCCTGACCAATATAAAGGCACTGGGCCGTCCGAAACTTTATAGCCACAATGCCAGTCTCAACTGGACGCTGCCCTTCAAGCAGATCCCAATGTTGGACTTTATAAGCATGAAAGCCTCTTATACAGCAGGTTACACCTGGACTGCACAATCCTTGAAGTTGCAAAATCTGGATGCTGGCGACTTTCAGGGAACACTCAACTCCAGAAGCCTGGGTAATACGATTCAAAACAATAACGTCCGCCAAATCAACGGGGACTTCAACTTTGAGACCCTTTACAATAAGAGTAAATACCTCGCTAAGATCAATAAAACAACAAAAGCCGGGGTTCCCCCTCGTGGTGGAACCAATGGCAGCAAACCAGCTCCCCGTGGAGGCCGTGGTGGAGAGGACGGTGGTTTAAGTCCCAATCCTGATCGTGGTGGTGCTCGACCAGGTGAGGGCAAAGAGGCTGGCGGTAAAGACAGTGGTGGCACAAATCCTTCGGGTGATAAAGGCAAAGAAGCTGCTGCTGATCGAAATGACTCCACTGCACCACCGTCGGGCGACAAGAATAACCCCGATGGTATGAGCATTTCTGGTGATCCGCTGCCTGGTGCCCTTGGTGGGATTGATCCGGTTACCGGGCGGCCATCGCGTGTCCGGCCTAACCCTGTTACCGGCGGTGCAAATCCGCCTAATCCGGGTTCCGAAGGTAAGGGTAAAGATTCAGGCGTTAAAGACAACAAAGGCAAGGATAAGAAGAAAGAAGAACGCCAGCCTTCACAGGCAGAACGCATTGCTTTGCGACCGCTCATGTTGGTGCGTAAAGTCAGGTTCACCTACTCCGAAAGCCGGAATAACGTGATTCCCGGCTTCACGCCAGAAACGGCACTCATGGGCTTGAGCCAGGGCTTCGATGCTCCAGGCTGGGCATTTGTGACTGGGTTCCAGGATGCAGATCGAGCTTACCTCGATAAGTTGGGTGCTACTGGAAGTATTACCAATCGTCCGGAACTCAATCAACAAGTAATGAAAAACTACACTCAAAACCTTGATATGGGTGTAACACTGGAGCCTTTCACAGATTTTCGATTGGAATTGACCGCAAATCAGCAATATACCCGCAACAGCACGGAACTATTCAAAGACCAGATTTTCAATGTGAATCCGAATGTTGACTCGATTAGATTTGAGCACCGTGCGGCCCGGGATTTGGGTAGTTACACGATCTCTTTCCTTTCGATGAATACCTTGTTTAACAAAGATATCGCCGCGCTTTTCACCCGATTTGAGTCATATCGCCCCATCATTTCAGAGCGTTTGACACTCGCAAGTGGCCAATCACTCGATTCCCTTCATACCATTGATGATGGGTATAAAAAAGGCTACGGACGGATCCACCAGGAAGTACTAATACCGGCTTTTTTGGCAGCATACACCAATAAAAATCCGAACAATGTAGGGTTTGATATTTTTAAGACCATGCCTGCGCCCAACTGGAAGTTTACGTATAATGGCTTATCCAAACTGGGCAATTTGAAAAAGGTCTTCTCCAGTATTCAGATCTCGCACGGGTACAAGAATACACTCACGGTGAATTCATACAACACGGATATTTTTTACAACGATAAAAATCCGTTCGATACCAATAATGATAATTACAACCTGAACTTTAACTACACGGCCCGTTTTGAAATCCCTCAGGTAGTGATCAATGAGCAATTTCA
Organism: Lewinellaceae bacterium; assembly: GCA_947476195.1. Lineage (GTDB taxonomy): Bacteria > Bacteroidota > Bacteroidia > Chitinophagales > Saprospiraceae > M3007. The sequence goes on from CANJPT010000014.1 coordinate 50,099, forward strand.
GCCCTTAATCGGAGTGGATGTGAAGTTGAAAAACGAAATGACCTTCAAGTTCGATATGAAAAGGGCGCGGGTGCTTTCTATGTCATTTATTGACTATCAGCTGTCTGAAACCAAAAGCAGTGGTGTTACCGCTGGTTTTGGATATCGCGTCAAAAACGTGAATATCCCCTTCCTTACAGGCAAGAAAACGCAGGGCAGTAAAGCGAAGCAAAACAGGAACAAAAAGAAGAAGCCTGATACGTCACCGACTCCGCCTTCAAGCGGTGGACCTGGCAGCACATCCAATGACCTGACCTTTAAGTTCGACTTCGAGGTACGTGATGATATCACGATTGCACATATCCTGGATAGCCCTAATGAAGCGCAGCCTACCCGAGGTGCACGTACCATTAGCCTTAACCCACAGGTAGAATATGCCCTTAACAAGCGACTCAAGCTGCGACTCTTTACAGACTACCGCAGAACAGTACCGAAAACCTCGCAATCGTTCCCGATCACGACGTTGAATACAGGGGTTACGGTACAGTTTTCTTTGAATTAGGAGATATGAGAACAGGAACGTTTTTAATTGGAGAACGTTTTTAATAGGAAAATCGCACCGTTTTTAACCGGAGAACATGAAAAGTAAGCGTAGAGAAGCATGCCCAATTCTTTTATTTGGCACGTTTTCTCTATCGTGGTTTTCCTGTTCTCCGGTTAAAAACCAACAACAAATCCTGTCATTACCAGTGCAACTTGCCCACTAATTATCCCCTAACCCGCCCCATCCCCATCATCTTCAGCATCCATCTTGCCAAAGGCTTGGCTGGATGCTTACGCTTGCGCAGGTCCAGGAACCAGCCGATTTTTTTAAGGATCGGCACTTTATGTGTCTCCACAAATTCGATCAGCGTGCCATCCGGGTCTTCAATATAGGAGAAATAGCCCGCGGCTTCGCCCATATCGAACGAGCCACTTGAATCAACGGTGAACGGGTGGCCGGTTGCTTCGCAGGTCGTTTTCAATTCGGCCATGCCGGTGATGTCGAAGCAAAGGTGAATGTAGCCGAGGTCGCCCCAGAATCGATTTTCAAAAATCTTGCGTGGTGCCCGGTCGAGGCTCTGAACCAGTTCAAGTTCAGTGTCGCCGAGCAGCGGACTGAAAGGTCCTTTTCGTTTAGTCGGGTGGCGGAGCAGGACACGACGGTAGCGGCCAAAGCCTCCATCTACGCCATGCCAGTCTGCAAAATCTTCTGCGGAATCATAGACCACGGTCTGGTAGCCCAGAATATCTGCGTAGAATTTGATTGCGCGATCCATGTCGGAGACACCGATGAATGCACCAAATACCCCACCAGTTTGAATGGCTTTTCCGGAACCCGGACTGGAGAACCAGTCGGTTGCGCCCACAATTTCAAACGTATTTCCCCAGGGATCTTTCACAAAAAAGTGTTCCACACCATCCGGGCGAGGTGTCGGATTGGTCTGAATATTTACCCCGCACTTGCGCAGATAATGAAAGGAGGCTTGTACATCTGCAGATTTGATCTTACAAATGCCAATGCCCAGATCGCCGAGCTGAGGTTGGAAGGCAGGAGGTACCGGTGTTCGACCAGTATATTGCCAGATCTCCATGCCACCACCACCATGCATATTGAGGGCGAGAATCGCATGTCGGGTTTGCGGTTTTCCACCCGTATAAGGCAGCATGAGGCCTGCTTCTGCAGCTTCTTCAAAGATCGGCACATCCATGCCAAAGTGTTGGCGATACCATTTAAATGCTTCGTGTACATTACTTACACCGATGCCAACTTGTTGAATTCCTGAGATAAACATGATGAACTATGAACTATGATGTATGAATTATGATGTATGAAAGGATTGCCAATGCTTCTTTTTTATTGACAAGAGCCGAGGATGTTAATCTGTTTGGGGTCATGGAGACTGATGGTGATGCGTTCCTGTGGGGCTTTGCCAGGCGGAGCGTAGGTTTTTTTCTTGGCTCTTCCCGTGATGCGCAACATTTTTTGCTGATAACCGGCGGCTGGGAGAAAATTAGGCTGGTCTTCTTCCCAAATAGCTATGGTCAGCACATTATCGGGGTAGGCTACGAACATATCGAGAAAAATAGGCTTGCCTTTCACCTGTTCTTTCAGGCTTGCCCGAACTACGCATCCCTCCACCGTAATGAGTTCGTCATCGTGTTTGAGTATTTCCTGAGGTTCAGTGAGGATGAAAGACCGGTCTGTTGTCAAAGAGTCGATTGTATACGACGCATCCGTCTGAGCCTTAGCCATCTGCGAAAGCGCTAGCAAAGTTGCTATTAGAAGCATACTTTTTTTCATAATCAGTTGATTTCGGGCAAAGGTAAACAAGCTGCCGTTGTTATTTTTTTCACGGCTAAGTCCGGAAAGAGTGCTGAAAAATTGAGCCCTGGCGATCCTCACTGGAAACCACCCAATTTGATTTAACATAAACTTTATATTGGCTTAAAATTATATTTACATCCGAGCAAGACTTTTGCAGCAAAATCTGTATCCTGCATGAAGCAACTATCCAATTTATTCTCTGCCAAAGTATTTATACAAACCATAGCTCCAGCCAAAGTGTGTATAACGGCAGCCTTCCTTTTATTTACGGTGCTCCTTTCTGCTCAAACGGGCATTATTGCCGGGAAGATCATGGATGCCAAATCTGCCGATGCTCTTATCGGTGTTTCCATTCGTCTCGATGAAGGGGCTGGTGGCGCGATCACCGACTTTGATGGCAATTTTCGAATCGCAAACGTACCAGTAGGCAAACACAAAATCAGTATCAACTATACTGGCTATACCAGCAAAACCATCGAAGATATCGAGGTTAAATCCGGTGAATCCGCGACGCTGGATATTATCATGGAAGAAAGTGTTGGCCTGGCACTTGTTGAAGTTGTCGTGGTGGCCAAAGCAAAAAAAGAAAGCACCAGCGCACTCACGATTTTCCAAAAGAACAGCGTGACCATGGCAGATGGAATCAGTGCTGAAGCCATCAAGCGCACCCCGGACCGCACCACGGGCGACGTAATTCGTCGGGTAAGTGGTGCAACCATTCAAGACAATAAATTTGCCATTATTCGTGGCCTCAATGATCGCTACAACGTAGCGATGCTTAACGGAGCACTGCTCAGCAGCACTGAGCCGGATCGCAAAGCATTTTCTTTCGATTTGTTTCCGTCTGCAATGCTTGACAATCTGGTCATTGTAAAAACGGCCAGTGCCGATTTGCCGGGCGAATTTGCCGGAGGTGCAATTCTGGTGACCACCAAGGATATTCCCGAAGCTTCTTTCCTGCAAGCATCTGTAAGCAGTGGTATTAACTCTGCGACCACCTTCAAGCCGTTTTTGTCTGGCGCTGGCGGAAGCACCGACTGGTTGGGACATGATGATGGCACGCGCGCTTTACCCAGTGCTTTGCCAGGAACGGCTGACTTCAAAGCGCAGTCCAAAGTAGAAAGATATCAAACCTCTCAATTATTCGGAAATGATTGGGCAATCAATGAAGGAAGTAGCGCCCGCCCGAATATCGGGGTTCAAATGAGCGGAGGATACGTAAAAGATATTTCCGAAAAAGTACAGTTCGGTATGACGCTTGGCGGGGCATATAGCAACAACAACCGCCTTCAAAATGGAGCCCGTGCAGACTATGATGTATCAGGTAAGCTGTTTGACTTTAATGACAAACAGTTCAAAAATAATGTGTTGTGGGGTACCCTTTTCAATTCAGCCTTGAAAATTAACAACAAGCAAAAAATTGGACTTCAGGCCACATATTCTACCAATGCAGACAATATTATCAGTGACCGATCTGGTTATGATTTTGAGCAAACCCGTAAAGTAAGTTCTACCGCTATAGAATATACAGAGAATCACCTGATGACAACCCGCCTTTATGGGGAGCACCAATTGACTGAAAAAGGTATGCGTCTTAGCTGGGGTGGTGGTCTCAACCGTACAACCCGCAATGTCCCTTCCTTACGCCGGATGTTCTACTTCAAGAACTTTGAAGATACTGCGGATGTCAACATTAAGTATCAGGCTTATGTGCCTTATGGCTCAGCTGACCCATATCGCAGCGGTCGTTTCTACTCGAATCTGGAGGAGGATACCTATAACGGAAACGTTGATCTGAGCATTCCTTTCACCATTGGCAAGCAGAAGCAATCCGTTAAAATTGGCAGTTTATATCAGAAGCGTGACCGCACGTTTGATGCCCGGGTAATGGGGTATATTTTGGGCAACTTTACGAAATTTGACTACAGCCTGCTCAATCTGCCTCAGGATCAAATATTTACACAGGATCATATTGGAGAGAATGGATTTATCATGGATGAGATCACCAATCCAAGCGATGGCTATACGGGTCAATCGGCCCTGAAAGCCGGGTATGCGATGTTTGACAATAAGATTGCAGATAAGTTACGTGTATCTTGGGGCGCTCGGGTGGAGAATTTCCGCCAACAGGTACAGGCTGCACAATATGGCGGTACTCCATTGAAGGTTGATACGACGATCACAGCATTTTTGCCATCGTTCAATATGACCTATAGCCTAACAGCTAAACAACAATTGCGCCTTTCAGGGTCTAAGACGGTGTGTCGTGCTGAATTCCGTGAGCTGGCTCCTTTTTCATTCTATGATTTTTACCTGAATGCCAATGTGGTAGGCAATCCGGCACTCACTCAAGGCTCTATTTTCAACGCCGATATTCGGTATGAAATTTATCCTGGTCAGAACCAACTGTTTAGTGTAAGCTTGTTCTATAAGAAATTCAAAAATCCAATCGAATTCACTTTTGCTGCAGCTGGTGGCGGAACGCGTACATTTTCTTTCAATAACGTTGCCAGTGCCAACAACTATGGGTTAGAAATGGAATTGCGTAAGAATTTTGATTTCGTTGGCGTCGAAGACCTTGTATTCTTTACCAATGCAGCCTTTATCCGTTCCAATATTGATCTGTCAAAAGGGGTTTCTTACTATGATCCCACCCGTGCGTTACAAGGTCAATCTCCGTACATTTGGAATGCTGGACTTTCTTACAATATCACGAAGATCGACTTGAGCACAACCTTAGTTTACAATGTGATAGGAGATCGTGTAGCACAAGTAGGTACGGTCGGCTACGGCGATATCTACGAGCGCCACCGCAATTTGCTGGACTTTTCGGTAGCCAAGAAACTGGGCAGCAAAGGCGAGATGAAATTGACCTGGGGTGATATCCTTCGTCCTGAATTCATGTATTACCAGGACAACAACTCCTCACACAAATACGAGGCTGATAAAGACAATGTAATGCAAAGCCTGTCTTTGGGCAGCACGATTACCCTGAGTATGGGTTACAAATTTTAAAACTAAGCTTAAAGAATTTTGGATACAGATTTTAGTAGTTTAAAGGTTAGGAACTTTACTACGAATGCCCGGGCGACGCAAGTTGTCCGGGTTTTTTCTTTAAATGCTACTAATGCCGCGTCCGGCCATTAAGGTGTGAATATGGCGGTCTAATTTTTCCTTTCTCTGCGTTGTTCGTCGGTTAAAATGTCCCGCATTGCGCCCTTCTCACGCCTTGATAAAGAAAAAATTTGCCTCCCCAATTCATACCTTAATGGCCGGG
>CANJPT010000015.1 GCA_947476195.1 Lewinellaceae bacterium
AGGTATGAGGTCAAACTTAACCCCTTTGGGTATTTTTAAACGAAAGGTGCCATCGGTTGCAAGTACGATATTGTGCGGGTCTCCGGATGCTCCATAATATATTCTGGAGCCTTGAATTAGTTCGTGGGTCTTGCTATTTAAGACACGTCCAATTACCTCTAGTTCTGTCTCCTGCGGTGGAGCTATTCGTACCCGAAAAATATCGCTGTTTCCTTCCCGCTTAGATATGAAGTAAAGAAACCCCGAGGTCATATTGAAGTAGGGTTGACTGTCATCGTACTTCGAATTCATAGGTTCAAATAAGAGTGCGGGTGACGACCATTTTTTCCAGGTATCGTCCAAACGGCGTGAAGTGTATAAGTCATTCCCACCGGCACCCCCGCTTCTGGCTGAGGAGAAAAATAAGGTCTCGTTGTCTTCAGAAAGAAATGGCGTGGTTTCTCTTTGATCAGAGTTAATAACATTGCCAAGATGTTGAGGAGCACCCCATTTGTTTTCTGCTTCACGAAAGCATACATATAGGTCCATATCTCTGGAATCAGATCTGATGGCAGAAAGAATTAAAGTTTTACCATCAAAACTCATGGTCAGACTTACGTCGGAAGTGATGGTGTAATAGTCAGTTATCTCCACGGGTTTTGGAAAGCTCCAGCCAATACTGTCCTGTGTGCGGCGCGCCAGTGAAAAGCCCCGATCCATATTTCCATTTCGCTCAAATTGATTGAGCACATAAAACGCATTGGGGTCTGGTGTAATGGTCACCATACTATTGGGTAAGGCGTTGTTCAATGGATAACCTGGGTGCTCTACAGCAGTAAAATCAAAGGAGTCCCCTTTGGCAATCCAGATATCCTGGTTAAAGGCAGAGCTTTCTGGGTTTAAAATGGGTTTGCCAGCAATTAGCGTATACACTTCTGCCAGCGTAGCCGGGTATTTTTCTGCTGGGAGTTTGATGGCCATATCCACACTATCAATGAAGAGGGTTCGATTGTACTCCGAAAAACCAACACGAGTGAAATATAAGGTGCGGCCGTCACGGCTTGGAACAGGCGTAATCTCATCAAAAGTAGAATTGATCGTAGCAGGAAGTTTTTCTAAAACGAAATAATTATACGTTTGAGAAAAACTAAAACTGGACAGAAAACAAAATAAAATGGACGGTATAGATTTCATTTACAAAGGAAGAGAAATTTAATAAAAAAAAGCGAGCCACTCAAGTTATTGAGCGGCTCGCTTTTTAAACGATGCACGGGTTAACCCTATTATTCTTCGTCGCCTTCAAAAGCGGAAAAGTCAAAAATTAAAGAGAATCGAAGCGTGTTGTCCAATGGATTCCGTTGGTTGCTGGTAGGCACCAGATAACTAAAGTTTAGTCCAAAGATGTTGTACTTCACCCCAAGACCAACGCTGAAATATTTACGGTTTCCTTTGGAATAGTTTTCGCGAAAGTGACCAATACGAATAGCAAACTGATCATCATACCAGTATTCTGCACCTATACCAAGCGTGACCTCTTTGATCTCTTCTGGGAAACCACCCGGTGCATCTGCAAAGGACACGAACATTGCACGGATAGGAGAGTATTCTTTGTAGTCAATTACGCCGTTTCCATCGGCATCACCGAGATCTGGACGTGGGGTTGGAACGAGTAATTTGTTAAAATCCGTACAAAACGTAATGGAGTTAAACTCATCAAGCTGGAGTTTATACCCAAGTCCAATACCAAGATTAGTAGGAATATAATCCCGATTTACGGAGTTCGTATAAGTGATCTTAGATCCGATATTCGTGATGGCAGTACCGAGGGTAAATTCACCCTTTTTACCGCCAAGTTTGGAGGGTGTCTTGTAGGTAAACGAAATGTCCGCAGCACCGGAAACTCCAGGCTTTATTTCGTTTCCTTCTACAACACGGCCAGTCGCCAGGTTGGAGTAAATGAATTTTGCACCTACTGAAGCGGAAAGTTTTTCTGACAACTTACGGGCATAAGCACCAGCAAATTCAAATTCATTTGGACGGCCTTGACCAAGAGATTGGCCGGTCTCATCTGTAAACTCAATATCTCCAAGTGAGAAATAGCGAAGGCTTGCGCCAATGGTTTGAAACTTATCTAAACGGAAATATCCGGCCAGATAAGCCAGATAGACATCGTTCAGACCGAGGTTTCGCATCCATGGCGTATACGTGGCTGAAATGGAAACTTTTTTGTCCGAAAAGGCCAGTTTGGATGCATTGTAGTGCATTCCGTTGGGGTCAGTAGAGGTAGCAAGTCCTACGTCACCCATAGCACCACCACGTGCATCTGGTACTATACGGAGAAATGGAACAGCCGAAGTGACAGCGTTAGCGCATTTTTCACCGGTTATTGGGTTAGTCCCGTTGACACAGTTTGGCTCAATTTGCCCGTACAAGGCTGTTCCCGTCAGAGTCAAAGCCGCCGCGAATAGCGACTGCGCAAGTAATTTCTTCATGATAAACAAGAGAATTTTAGTTGTAATGTTTTGGTCTTTAATCCTGCCTTCTGTTTAGGTTTAAAGAGAAGTGCAGAATAACTTTTCAAATTATTTTAGAATCACTAACTTTTCAAAATTGCTTTCGGCTGTACTATTTCCACCGGAGGCATCAGTACCGCGCACTTTCACCCGGTAAAGGTACACACCCCGAGCGAGTGGGTCGCCATATTCATCGTTTCCATCCCATGAAACATCGGTTGAAACACGAAAACTATCATTATTTGTAATGCTCTGTTGAATGGTTTTTACCAAATGACCAGAAACGCTAAAAATGCTAACCTGTACATCCAGAATTTGTCCAGCCAAATTGTGTTCAAATTGAAAGTAAGTATTGGTCGTGAATGGGTTTGGATAGTTTAGTACATGCGCTAAGGCTGCTTTACCATTTTCTGCAACTACAAATTCAGTATAACCTTCTCCAGGATTATTGGCTACGTCCCAACCTTTTACCTGTAAGGTATGTCGCCCGGTTGTGAGATTACGCAGCGGATAAATGGCCTGGCCTTTGCGTGCATCTCCTTGGGCACTTTCATAAAATTCATTGAGCACCAGCGTTTCCAACACATTCCCATCCAAAATAGCCGTCAAATCATGACCAATACTGGTACCCGTGACGTTCATGCCATAGTCATCCGAGCATTTCACCATTACTTTTGGGTTGTTATCTGTGATCCCTCCAAATGCAAACGCATCTGTGTTGATAAAAGCCTGTACGCTTGGTGGAGTATCGTCCTGCACCAAACCAGCGTTTCCACCTATGATAATGTTATTATCCCCACCGGCGGCATCCAGTGGAGTGCCATTTTCGGCGTAGTAACTGATTTTACCCTTTCCATAGGTGTAATTTAGGTCTTTTGGAACCACAAAATTTACTTTAAAAATTCCGCTTGTTACCTGTGCACTACCCTTGAACAGGATATTGCGTTGCGTTTTAAAGTCTAATACATTACTACCGGGATCTTGTCCTAAAGTTTTGAGTGATTGTGCCTTGTCATATATCGTTACAAATACCCGGCCATTAAACCCGGATAAAAGGTTTCCAAGGGTATCCGTTACGGCGCCTTCAAGTTCCACAGGCATTAAGGCACGGAGTGTATCGGGTTGGCCTAAAACATAAGGATGGCCATTCACTTTAGTTGTAGCCACCCTGTATTCCGGCATGGCGAGATTCATCGTTGGATCACCCAGCAGGGTAAATCTACGGGCATTGCGATCAGTTGTCGATAATGCATTTTTAGCGTCTTTTAAAGTTTTTCCAATACGCCGATAAACACCATTTTCCTTTTTAAAAATGATATTTTGAACAGCATCCGTCAAATCTTCGTTTCCTGCAATATACACTGAACGTACTGTCGTAAACAAGCCAACAGCGCCAGCCTTTATTCGGAGCAGCGCTTGCTCTCCGCCTGTTAAGGTTGTATAATCATCGTACCCACCAAAGGTACAGGTAGCCGTAACGATGAGCGGATAGCGATTTGGGTTGTCCCAGCCCGCTATGTCATTATTGTCCACAACACGCTCCTGAGTCCAACCTCGTGGCCCTCCATGGCCAATATAGTTGGTCACAAGATTGCCCTTGAAAATTTCTGAGTTGATGGCAGATTTGGCATCCGGAAATCGTTGTCCTGCTGAAGTGGCTATTTGTTGGTATGCATCTAAGTAGACCTTGCTGATGTTAAACCAGGATTCTTGTCCGGCATTTTGATTGGCAAGTTTTTCGGCCTGAGCGATATGTGCATTCCCGTCCTCGTCATCAGCGATGTATAAGGTGCGTAAATGCCAGTCTCCTAGCATTTCTGGGTCCTTGTCATAGCTAATGAGCTTGTCTACAATAGCCCGCGCTTCATCCGCTGTTTTGCAAATGAAGCGGCCAATTGCAATATCCAGTGCTCCAGTCAGCGAGCCACTTTCCTCGGGGCTAAGCAGTCCATAAAAATCGTCGGTAGGAAAGGCATCAATCGGACTAAAAGATTCAGCCGTTTCAAAAGCAGGGATAAAATCTTTGTTGTCTTCGCTGTTTGTATTGTTTTTTGGATCAAAGGAACCATCACCAAACAGCAGCAAATAGTTGAATTTATCAGGATTTCGTTCCAATAGCATCCTTGAAAAATCTCGAATGGCTGTTGGATCTTTTGCTCCCGAAGAAAATTCGTTGTAGAGTTGATCGATGTTTACGGTGGCCACATCCAGACCTGAAACAGTACGTCGATGTTCGGCTAAACGCTCAGCTTCACCTTGAAAATCAGTATGATAAATAATTACAAAATCGTTATTTTCAAGACCATGCAGGTTTTGATTTACAATTTTACCGGCTACTATTTCGGGTTTGGCAAAACTGGCAGCATCTGTGAAAGCAACAAAATTGCGAAGAATGCCGAGTGTACTTGTTCCAAATTCTAGCACCCCTGCATTTTGACTTTTTTGTTGAATGAATGGCGTTTGCGGGTTGGTCACATCCCATACAGTTGTATTGCTGCTGGTACCGGAAAGACGGAATGTGGAAAACGCTTGCCCTACAGTTTTTAGATCGCGAAATTCCAGAACAGAGCCCACCATTGTTAGGCGGCGGCGGGCATTGATCTCGATATAGTCAAGCCATCCTTCGCTCTGAGCACCCACCTCTGGGCAAACAACCGTTGCCTTGAAGGCATCTGAGCCGGGCTGGAAGTTGCCGCTTAAAATTACGTTAGAAGCGTAATTTGCATCGTTGTTCGAAACATTAACGCCTGGAATGTTTTTTGAAAAAGTGGCACTGCCTGCTTCCAGACGAACGGTTTGACCTATGCTGCTTCTGCCGGCAAATTCACTGCGTACACGTGCGCTGCTACCAGACACTAGGTTGGGGAAGTTAAAATCATATTCTTGTTGTCGGGCCTGGTAAAAATAATCACCAAACCAGCGTTTTCCAGAGCCCTGAGAGGAGGAGTTGAAGTGCAATAAGTTGTTCTTTTCCTCCTCTATCCGTTGATAATCATCGAATTCTTCGGTAACGTAGGTAGCATTTTCACTGGGTTTTTCAGTAATTCGCAGGCCAGATCCTTCTCCGGTTTTGATGAAATACCAGGCATGGAGATCATAAAGATTCACCTTAACCGTCAACTCTGGATCTGAGGCACTCGGGCGATAGATCCATGGGCGTGGTCCAACGGCATAAAAAAGAATATAATCGCCGGTATTAAATTTGCCATCTTCCTCGCCGACTACCTTAATTGCGTTTTCAGTCAGATCATCAGGACGGGCATCACTATTTTTTTCTGGCAACATATTTCCTCCATTTCCGTAGAGCCGGATGCTGCGTGGGTCAATATTATCCAGATCATTTATGCCCAATTGGTTTTTCAGAAAGGCATAATCCAGTTTGTAAATGCCATTTTGTCCCACGCCGAATTTGTAAATATTTCCACTACTCAGCACCGAAGTATAGGTAAAAGGGCCGCCTCGATCGAGGGCAGGAGTGGGTGAAACAGGAAGTGGCTTGATGCGTATATTGAGTGTAATACTGGTCGCCCGCTCGTAATTACTGCCCACTTTACGCAGGGGTATAAAGGTAACACGTCCAAAAAATTTATTTCGTTCATGTTCAACTAATGTGTTGATATTCAAGTAGTTAGTTAGATACTTATCATCAGGCGAAGTTTTTTTTGCATACACCTCCCAGTTCACGGAGACAATTTCAACCTCCAATTCAGATTTAGCTACCAAGGCAAAACGCTCAGAAAAAACAGGAAGTGAACGTGCCTCATCCCCAAAAGAACAACCCTCAAATTTCCAGACTTCAAATGGCGAACCATCTGCCAGAATGTAGGTAGTAGGCGTATTTGCCCATAGTAATTTACGCTCAAAAGTGAACGAATTTTGGGCACCCAGACTGAAGCAGCTGAGCAAGAAAAGAAAGGGAGAAAGGTAATTTTTCATATCCAAAATCCAGTATTAACAAGTGCGGTGAAAGGACGCAAAGCCGGGCTGCTGGGTTGCCTACTCAAATTCCCTTTCTTTGTGCCAAAATTATTGCCGTGCGTCTTTTGCCAATTCATATTCTGTCCTTTTTGACATTCATCTTTTTTGCCTGTGGCAACGGAGACAAACGCGATATCAGTGAATATTACTTTCCAGTAAAAGAGCTTCGGGCTGGAAAAGTTTATGAATACATGGTGTCGCAAAAAGATTCCGTGGTGCCGGAATATTGGTACTACCATACACTTGTACGCGATAGCGGGCTTTTTTTGATAGGAACTTACTACGACCATCGTTTTCAGATTGGGCAGATCGTTCGTGAAAAAATCACAAAGAGTGGTGCTTTGGCCAAAGAATGTCATTTGTACGAGGAAGATCCTGATCCGGAAGTTGAAGGAGGACAAATTCACACCACGACGGTAATCGAAGCACCTAATAAATTCCCGTTTTGGGTAATCGACTCTTCGGGAGTATTTTTATTTAAACTTCAATTTCACCCATCCGATGATCCTAAGGCAACCATATATGTGGTCAGAAACCGACGATTTTTAGGGGATGCTCCTGATTTTGAATTTCAGGACAAGATGTATCCCTGCATTCGATTTGGGCTTGTGGAGGCTATAGGGAATGAAAAAGAAGGAGCTGCAGAAGTGGAAGGGCGAGGGGAGGAGTGGTATGCCAAAGGCTTGGGCCTGGTTTATTATAAAAAGACATACGGGAGTGGTGTGTTTAAAATGGAGGCCCGTCTGACGGATATTTTTTCCATGGCGGAATTAGAACAGAAAGCTGCTGCTGTTTATGGGCAGTAGCATTGGGAATACTTTACAAAAATTGTGTTTACAGAGGCAACCAAATTACCTAAAAATGCACCTTTTCCCATCCTGAGTTTTCAGGGGGCGAAAGAAAAATTTCGCATTTTTGAATCCAATCCTGCTTTTCAAGATTTTTGATATGAAAAATATTTGGAAAATAGCCCATTCGGGCATGGTGCTGCTGTGTGTTGTAGCTATTTCGGCCTGTGTCACTACGAAAAAGAAGGGGCAAGAAACCGGGGGCAAGAAAACGTACCACTCCTTTACCAATAAGTACAATTATTGGTTTAACGCCGATGAACTCTTCAATCTTACCATTACTAAGCTTGAGGAGGGCTATAAGGACGACTACAACCAAATTCTTGAAATTTACCCATATTCGGCTGCTGACCCAAACGGCGTACGGGCAGAATTGGATAATGTGATCCTTAAAGCGGCAAAAGGAATATCCCTTCACCGCCCGGGTACTTGGACCGACGATAACTATGGCCTCATGGGGAAAGCGCAATTTCTTAAGCGTGATTATGAGACCGCTGAGGCTACCTATAAATTTATTCGGGAAGAACAAGACCCTCGCCGTAGTTCCACAGCCAAAATAAAAGGAAAGTCGTCGAAGCAAAAACTGGCTGAAAACAAGAAAAAAGCAACGGCTAAAAAGAAGAAAGAGGCTGCAAGGAAGAAAAAAGCAGCAGCAGCAAGGAAGAAAAAGGCCAAGGCCCACAAGAAGAAGGGTTCCAAGAAGACAAGCGGAAAAGAAACTACAAAATCTTCCGAAAAGCCCGCCCCAATCATCTTGCCTAAAGACGTGGTCAAGCCTAAAGAGAATAGCCCATATAGCGAGCCATGGGGGCATATCAATGATTTCCCATCTGCTATGGTATGGTATGGCCGGACGCTCACGGAGCGGGATAAATACGATGAGGCTGAATTTCTATTTCGCGAACTTTGGGAGGAATCCAACTTTCCTTTGAAAAATCAGGACGAACTCGCTACTGCAGAAGCATACCTTTTCATAAAGCAAAAAAAATATGATAAAGCGATTGCTCCACTTGTAAAGGCTATAGGACTGACGAACAACAAAAAATTACGCGCCCGTCTTTCCTTTATTCTGGCCCAACTGTACGAACGTGCCGGGCAACACGAGGCAGCATACGCAGCTTATGATAAAGTGTTGAACAGTACACCTAAGTACGAGATGGAATTCAACGCTCGTCTCCAACAAACCTCAGCAGCCTGGGCGAATGGCAAGACCGACAGTGAGTCAGGACTCCAAACCCTTGAGCGAATGCTTAAGGATGAAAAAAATCTGGACTATCGAGACCAGATCTACTTTTCAATGGCCAATATCGAACTTCATGACAAGAAAAATAAAGAGGGTATAGAATATCTACGCAAATCATTGTCATACAGTAAAAACAATACGGTACTTCGCGCTGAAAGCTATCTTAAATTAGCTGATCTATATTTTGAGGAGGAGCAGTTCGTGTTGGCAAAGGCTTACTACGATAGTACATTGACTGTTTTACCGGTGGAAGATATTCGCCACAAACGGGCTGCGGATTATGCCACTAATCTTAAAGACATTGCCCGCTTAATCCAAACAATCCAGGATAATGACAGCATCGTTCGTATCTTCCGTATGACGGATGTAGAGCGTAAAGACTTGGCAAAAAAAATCAAAAAGCAGCGACAGACAGCTGAGAACGAGGCTTTAAAAAATTCCGCTGCAAATACCGGACCAGCAGACCCGGCCAAAGCACCCGCTCCTATCGCTGGCAATAAACCATCTGCTTTTTATTTTTATAACGAAACATTCCTGAAGAAAGGACGAAAGGATTTCGCCCGCCAATGGGGTGATCGCAAATTAGATGACAACTGGAGGCGTAGTGCGCGGGTTGGAGCCAATGTGGCAGACAACGCAAATCCACAACGACGTATAGGGGATGGAGAACAAAACGCGGAAGATAGCACCCAAATAGAAGCAGATGCAGAAGCCGCCCTCAAGGATATATTTTCTAATATCCCAAAATCGGAGGAGGAACTTACGGTAATTCACATGGCTACCTATGAGGCCATGTACCAACTTGGAACCCTTTTCCGTGATCGCCTCCAGAACAATCGCCGTTGCTCAGGTACACTTGAAGAGATGCAAACCCGCTACCCTGACACGGCTCGGTACGAAAAAGAAACCTGGTATTACTGTTATTTGGCTTTCACAGATCTTACCAACCGTGAACGAGCACAATATTACTATGATAAACTGGTAGAAAAATATCCCAAAAGTGCCTATGCACGCACGCTCACGGACCCCAATTTCCTGAATGCCACCAAAGAACGGGAACAAGAACTTAATAAATATTACGAAGTAACCTACGTCCTCTTTAAAAAAGGAAGCTACAAAGAAGCCTTTGACCGCTGTGAAAGTGCACCCAAAAAATTTGGATCTCAAAATCCATTAGTAGCAAAATTTGCCTTGCTCAGTGCGCTTTGCACTGGTAGTATTGGTGGAAACGAGGCGTATTGCGCGGCACTTGGCGAAGTTATCAAACGCTATCCGGATAGTCCGGAAGCTATCAGGGCCAAGGAAATTGCTCGTCTGCTTTCTTGCAAAGGGTTCGAGGTGGAGGAGAAGAAAAAAAGCGATACACCGCTCGATGAGGGGTTCACGCGTGAGGATGATAAACTGCACTATTTCATTGTCGCCCTTACCGGAGAAAATGTGCGTTTAGACGATGTAAAGGCGGCAGTATCCGATTACAACAGCGAAAATCACAAGACTGAGCAGCTTAGGATCTCCAATATTTTCCTGGGTACCGACACCAATACGCCCATCATTGTCATTCGTAAATTTGATAACAAAGAACAGGCCTTGCGTTATTACAAAGAGGTCAAATCCCAGCCAGGATTCTTGGGCGAAACTGCTAAAAAAACGTACAACAAAGAGATCTTTGTGGTAACTCAAGAGAACTACCGACGCATCCTAAAAAACAAGACCCTCGACCGCTATCGGGAGTTTTTTGAAGAAAATTACTTGAAAAAGTAAAAATAACAGGAATAGATGCACATCGAGGCACAGGGCTTTTGAACCTTGTGCCTCGATTTTTTATAATTACAAATTATGGCAAAATTCAAACTGACCCTCGAATACGACGGGTCGCGCTATTCTGGCTGGCAACTCCAAAAAAATGAACGCTCTGTTCAAGGCGAACTCATCCAGGCAGCCTCCAAGATATTTGATGATCAACCAGTTGAGGTCTATGGAGCTGGTCGGACGGATTCCGGCGTGCATGCGCGTGGGCAAGTGGCTCATTTGGAAGTCGGAGAGACACGGTTATCCCCGGAGCAGATCAAAATGAGTCTAAACGATGAGCTTGGACACGCAATCAACATTTTGATGGTGGAAAAAGCCCATCCTAAATTCCATGCCAGGCATGATGCCCGCAGTCGAAGTTACACCTACCAGATCTCTAAAAGACGCGATGCTTTTGGTAAAAAGTATGTGTGGTGGGTGCGGGACCCTCTCAATCTTAGCGCCATGCGAGACGCAGCGGCCCGCCTGGAAGGGTTTCATGACTTCCGATCCTTTGGCTCCATTGAAAAAGAAGGTAGCAGTACCCTCGTGGATCTTGATCACGTAGAAATTCGTGAAGAGGGTGATCGTATATATTTTCACATCACAGGCTCGCATTTCCTTTGGAAAATGGTACGTCGTATGGTGGGCGTACTGGTAGAAGTAGGACGGGGAAATTTGACCGGTCAGGATGTTGAAACTTTTTTGAAAACAAATTCACGTGAACCAGCTCGCTTCACGGCTCCACCCAGCGGATTATTCCTGGAAAGGGTAGATTATTAAAAAAAAGCCCCCGTGCCAAATAATTGGTACGAGGGCTTTAATTAGTGGTGGGAGCCATACTGAATTAGAAATGTGCTTCCAAAGCTGTTTTTGCGCTGTATTGCAGAATATTGTGCAGTACAGAAGGTGAAGGGTTGAACTGAACTTTGGGAAGTTGTGCTTTTGAAAACAACAAGTTGCTGAAACCAGCGCTTATTTCAGAGTCTTCCTCTATCATATGCGACATTTCAACAGCATCCCGGGCGGACAATTCGCGGTACAGAAACTGTACCATTTGACTATCGTATGTGTAGGTTTCTTCCATAGGCGTTTTGCCGTACTTTGGCTTGTAAACAATTGAAAATTCCTGCATAAAACACTTGCTTTGGGTGGGTTATTGCATCTCCACTCAAATAATTTTAGAATTTAACACTGAACTAACAGAGGGTCCATTTTAGGGACGGGTTATTACTAACTTGTGACTTTTAGGCAGATTACTTTTGCGCTTCATTGGCATCGCACCGTATGAAAGGAGTAGAACAGATAGAACACACCTTGCACAACCTTGCTTCTCCAAAACGGAGTCATACGTTTTGGGGCTTTATAGCTGTATTGGCGGTGTCTGCTCTTTTGATCTGGGTAAAACATGGTGCTTGGCTTCAAGCGCCTAACGATGTAATGTTTTCGAAAAGTTCTGATGGTTTAAAAAACTACATGACCTCGGCCTGGCACGTTCAACAGGATTCCAGCTATGTACACTATAGCGGTATGAATTATCCTTTTGGCGATCATGTTCTTTTTACTGATAATCAGCCTATTTTGTGTGCGGCGATCAAATGGTGGAGCGCTCAGGTATTCGATGTAAAGGATGATGTAATTGGCATTATTCACTTCTCTTTGGTACTTTCTATCCTGTTTGGCGCAGGAGTACTCTATTTGTTATTGCGAAAACTCCACCTTCCAGTGTGGTACGCAGGATTTTCTGCCATAGGGATAGCATTTCTTTCACCGCAATACAATCGATTTGACGGTCATTTTGGCCTTTCCCATATTTGGGTTTTGCCCATGCTTTTACTTTTGCTCTGCCGGTATGAAGAACGACAAAGCCGGAGATACCAAACTCTCCTGATTGGGATACTCATTTGGTTCTCTTCGCAATTACATTTTTACTACCTGGGGGTTTCTGCAATCTTTTTGGGTTTTTATACCTTGTTTCAGATATTCCTGGACTTTTCCTGGCGCAATATCTGGATGCGACTGAGCCATATGGTGGTAATGTTCGTGCTGCCCTTTACCGTATTGAATGTTTGGACCCATTGGTCTGATTATTGCCCCGACCGCCCTGCGGCCCCTTATGGGTTCACAGCGTACATCGCACATTGGGAAGGCCTTTTTCTGCCCTACGATTTTTTCCCGATGCACCAGTGGATCGATCTTCATATCACGAAAATAAGAGGACTTGATTTTGAGACGGAAGCTTATGTCGGATTTGTGGCATTTATCTTCACACTCTGGCTGATATTCAAGCGGCGTTTCCTGCTATTTGAGCCGGAATGGGAACATGCTGCCTACCACAGGGTTCATAAAAACTACCTCCGAGGTGTTTATTTTGCTGCATTTGCGATCTTAATTTTTGGAATGGGGTTTCCATTTTCCATAAAAGGACTGGAGTGGATGGTCAATTACCTGGGTCCGATGAGACAATTCAGGGGATTAGCACGGTTTACCTGGGCTTTTTATTACTCGATCAATGTATTGGCTTGCTATGTTTTATGGAATAAAAGCCAGCGCTTACAAATGAGTGAAAAAGCGATGGCATGGGCAAAGACCCATTCAGCAGGAATGGTCAAATTTTTGCCAATTACGGCCAAATGGAGCCTGGTCATCCTTCCATTGGCTGTTTTATGCTGGGAAGCCTTTTATTTTCAACAATATAAGTTACTGCCTTTGATGCCCAATTTGACCAAGCGTAGTATGGTAGCCGCTTCACCGGACCATTGGTTGAATAAAGTTGATTTTGGACGGTTTCAATCCTTGATGCCACTGCCCTATTATCATATGGGTTCTGAAAACATCTGGCTCGAGGTAAACTACCCGCTTTTCCAAAAGGTGCAATGCACAGCTTTACAAACCGGCGTACCAGATATGGGCATGAATATGAGCAGGGCGTCTATCAGTCGGATGGTAAAGTCCATGCAGTTTTCTTTACTGGCCTGTGAACCGCCTGAATTGCTCCGGGAACTTCCGGACAACCGCCCTATAGCACTCATGATTGAAATGAGTAAATGGGAAGAGGTGCAAAAAAAATATAGGCATCTGATCGATAAAGCAACACCAGTATATCAGAATTCAGAGCTCAAAATAATGGCACTGGTACCGGATAGTGTCCGTGCCTGGTCGCAGCAACAAGCCCGAAGCATTGTATTAGAAGACAGCCAGGCAAATTTTGATGCCGGATATGGCTTCCGCAGTGAAAAAAAGCCATTGTGGCACACCTGTATCCATTATGACTCGATCACTACGAGTGAGCATGTTTTTCAGGGCAAAGGTGCTGCACAGGGGAATCTTGGCGATACTACCTGGATTTGGAACAAGCCGATGCCAAAAGGGACCTACTATTTTAGTATTTGGGTAAAAGTGGACGAGGATCAGGGCATGACCCAGGAGGTGAAACTTTGGGAAAAAAGCCGCACGGATGGGCATCAGATATATTTCAGGAGAGAGACTTTGCGCTCATCACTAAAAACTATTGTTCATGGCTGGGCGTTGTTTGAATTGCCTTTTGAGGTGCAGGAAGAAAACTCAAGTCTGGGTATTTTCCTGCATAAACAATATGCAGATGCACCATTTTGGTACGATGAATGCATGATCAAAGACCAAAACTTCACTTTGTATCACCGGGAACCAGGATGGGTGGCTCGGAATAATTATTGGTATAAATTGAATTAAGACTGTTGGACATTTTGACAATGGACTTGTGCTGTAAAAATGTAAAACGCATGCATTAGCAGGGTCCTGACTGACTTCCAATATCAAAATGTCCGGCAGTATTCTAAAACAGACCGTTTTATTTATAAACACTCAGAAAAATGCTATTGCTGCTAAAAAATGCCCGCATCTTCGATGGCACCACGGAAAGCCGGGGGCAGGATATACTTATTCGGGACGGCATCATTGAGGCCATTGGAGATCACCTTTCCACACCCCAGGGAGCTGAAATCTGGGAATCTGCAGATCTCTGTGTTTCTCCAGGCTGGTTAGATGTAGGTGTGTATGCTGCCGATCCGGGCTATGAACATCGTGAAGACATGGCTTCGGCTGCTTCCGCCGCCGCTGCGGGAGGATTTACTGCGATTGCCTGCTTCCCGAATACGGCCCCGGCCCTACACACCAAATCCGAGATTTTGTATGTAAAAAATAAATCTATGGGCTTACCGGTACAATATTATCCTATAGGAGCAATCTCGCAAAGTTGTGAGGGGAAAGATCTGGCCGAGTTGTTCGATATGCATACCGCGGGCGCAGTAGCCTTTAGCGATGGCAAACGTGCGGTACAGGATGCAGGGCTTTTACTCCGGGCCCTTCAATATGCCCAGGCTTTCAATGGATTGGTTATCAATGTGCCGCATCATAAAACCATTGCTGCGGGGGGCCAAATGCATGAAGGGGTGATGAGTACCACGTTGGGACTTAAAGGGTTGCCTGCTTTGGCGGAAGAACTTATGGTGCAGCGTGACCTCAGCCTTCTGGAATATTCCGAAGGCAGGTTGCACATCCATTTGGTCTCTACGGCTAAAAGTGTAGCGCTCATCCGGGCGGCCAAGCATGCAGGACTACCCGTCACGGCTTCGGTAGCAGTTGTAAATCTTTGTTTTACCGATGAAAAACTCGTGGACTTTGATTCCAACTGGAAAATACTACCGCCACTTCGCAGCCAGACAGATACGGAAGCTTTGCTCGACGGGTTGCTCGATGGAACGATCGATTTTATCTGCTCTAACCATACCCCATGGCATGAGGAAGCCAAAAATCTGGAGTTCCCTTATGCTGAATTTGGCATGATCGGGCTGGAAACGGTCTTCGCGTTATGCCGGACGTATTTGAGAAAAAAACTAAAAATCAATGACCTGGTCGATAAAATGAGTCTGGCGCCACGTCGGATTCTGGGGTTACCAATTTCAAAGATCGCCCCGGGTGAGCCAGCCGAACTGACAGTTTTTGATCCTGATTTTGAATGGATTATGGAAGTGCAAAATATCCGCTCTAAATCCCGGAATACTCCTTTTGTTGGGAAAAAATTCAAAGGGAAGGTACTGGGCGTTGTTCTGGGTAAGTAACAAGTTTTGAGGTATAAGTTACGAGTAGCAAGTTTAAAGTTACCAGTAGCCACAATCTCAAACGGGTCTCTATGCCGCTTTAAACTTGCTACTACGCTACACTAATAACTTATATGCCTACCCGTCCACCTTCCGCTTTTGATTGGTTTTTAATGATTTTCCTTGCAGCGATCTGGGGGGCATCTTTCTTTTTCATTAAACATTCGGTGGCTATTTACACCCCGATGCAAATGGCGATGTGGCGGATGGTATTTGCCACAGTGGTCTACCTGCCCATCGCAGCGGTCTATTGGTCAAAGATTGATTGGCGGCGATGGAAACCTTTGGTTGTGGTGGCTTTTTGTGGCTCTGCCATTCCCAATTTATTTTTCGCAATCGCTCAACAGCACGTCAATAGTAGTCTCGCGGGGGTGTTAAATTCGCTTACCCCCCTCTTCACCCTTCTGATTGGCACGACGTTTTTCGCCATGAACTTTTCCCGGGAGAAAGTGCTGGGTGTAGTGATTGGACTGGCTGGAGCGATAATTCTGGTACTTTTTAACGCCAGCAGTGGGGCTTCAGGCAATGCTTTTTTTGCAGCCCTTTGTGTGCTGGCTACCGTGTGTTACGCCATCAATGCAAATACGGTAAATACCCATTTGCGCGATATCCCGCCTGCGGGTATCGCATCGGCAGCTTTTGTCATCACGGGTGGCTTTTTCATGATAGGACTTTGGTTGTCAGGGGGCTGGGAGACCGCATGGCAGCATCCGGATGGCATGAAAGGCTTGGGCTATATTTTCTATTTAGGTGCTGTGGGTACCGTAATCGGGTCCATTTTATATTATATTCTGATACAGCGAACCAGTGCAATTTTTGCGACTTCAGTCACCTATCTCCTTCCAATAGGTGCGATTGCCATTGGGGCATTAGACGGAGAAGCGATTAGCCTCATAGACATGGTGGGTACAGCGGTCATTTTGCTGGGAGTATATCTTGCCAGGAAGTAAGCTTTACCAAACCTTGGACAAGTTGAGATCGGACGATGGATGCGATGCAGCAAAGGCACGATTACGAAGCAAGTCCAGAGTCTAATGTCAAATGATCTAAGGTCTGAAGTCTTACTTTTTTAGTAGTCCGTTCAATTCCTCAAATAGATTTTCGATGGATTTTTCAACGGGTATATTTTTGTCTCCCCATAACAAGCGACTCAGGCTGTCGCAATCCTTGAATTCCAAAAAAGAATAGAGGTTACCCGGATGATTGTACTCCATTTTAGCGAGCTCAGGAGAAGTGATCGTTTTGAAAAGGTCTTTGGCTTTTTTGGCTTTGGTTTTTCCAACGGCAGTAGTGTTTCCCATGATGTCCTGGCTAAAGATCTGGCCGTTTTCAAGCAAAATATGGGAAGTTTCTTTACCAACGAAACCTCCGCCATTGCCCCAGCGAATTTGTTTTTCAGGTAGGTTTCCGGTGGTATATTTCTGGTATTTACAGGCCAACGTAAACAAGGTAATAGCTGCAATAGTCAGCGAAAGGAGGATAATTTTCATGGAGGATCAATGTTTTAGGAGTGGCTGAATAATCAGTTAGATATTGGATTTGTAGTGTAAAACCTTAAAAATAATCTACTTGTGTGGTTTTTGTTTCTGGCCACAGCTTTTTGTCTTAGCTGTCCATCAGATCCTTGCCAATATCACGTCTGAAATTTTTGCCTTCAAACTGAATCACGTTAGCATTTCGGTTTGATTTGCGCAAAGCACTCGGAATGTCTTTCCCCAGGCTGGTCAATGCAATGACCCTTCCTCCGGCCGTCACGCACTGCCCCCCTTTTATCGTGGTACCGGCATTAAAAGCAATGCCATCCTTCACAAGATCCAGACCTGTGATGACTTTTCCTTTTTCATAATCGCCCGGATATCCTCCACTGACGAGGAACACGGTGGTAGCGGTCCGTTTGTCGGTTCTGATTTTGACGCGCCCCAGAGTGCCCTTTGCGCAATTTTCGAACAAGGTAAGGAGGTCGTTTTTGAGGCGTGGCAGTACAACTTCCGTTTCCGGGTCGCCCATTCTGCAGTTGTATTCGATGACTAAAGGCTCGCCTCCTACGCTGATGAAACCGAAGAAAATGAACCCTTTGTACGGGATTTTTTCTTTTCTCAATCCCTCCACGGTAGGGCGAATGACCCTGTCTTCCACTTTTTGCCACATCAAAGCATCCACAAAAGGAACCGGGCTTACAGCACCCATGCCACCCGTATTGGGTCCGGTATCGCCTTCTCCGATGCGCTTGTAGTCTTTAGCTTCTGGCAGAATTTTATAAGTTTTGCCGTCGGTGAGCACAAAAACGCTGAATTCAATGCCCGTTAAGAATTCTTCTACTACTACACGGGCACTGGCAGTACCAAATTTTCCATCAAGCATTTCCCGCATCTCTGCGGCGGCTTCTGCGTGACTTTGGCAGATGACCACGCCTTTTCCTGCTGCCAAACCATCAGCCTTTAGCACGATGGGCAGCGCGTGACTTTTTAAATACGCCAAACCAGCTTCCAGGGTTTCTGCGGTAAATTCCTGATAGGCAGCCGTTGGGATTTTGTGCCGAAGCATAAATTGCTTGCTCCAGGCCTTACTTCCTTCCAATACCGCCCCAGCTTTTGAAGGACCGATCAGGGGAATTTTTTTCAAAGATTCATGTGCCTGAAAATAATCCCAGATACCACGCACAAGCGGCTCTTCCGGTCCGACCACGACCATATCGATTTGATTTTCAAGTACCAATTTTTTAACAGCAAGAAAATCCAAAGGGTCGATCGGCACATTTTGTCCGTAGGCTGAAGTGCCGGCATTGCCAGGACCGATGAATAGTTGGGCGCAGCGTTTGCTTTGGGCGAGTTTCCAGGCAAAAGCATGTTCACGGCCTCCAGAGCCGAGGATAAGAATACGCAAAGAATTTGTTGTGGCCAAGGTGGTCAAAAGTTGATTAATAAATGCTATCCAGCATGCCCACCCGGCAGCCATTTTTTAGCAGGCCGGCAGACAAAGGCAGTAAAAGTGCGAAGGTAAAGCACGGTGGTTAAAAGGAATGATTTCTGGTGCAACGGTGCAAGAATATGATTGTCGGGCACTTGATTGGGTAGCCCGAATACAAATTGCGGCAGTATAGGATGGCACTTTGGCATTATTTCCGGCCAATTTCTTTCAGAGGATGTCTATCCTGTATGGAAAAACCTACATTATTACCTTGCACGATAACTATGTAATGATGCTTCAGGTTGCGCCCAATCCAACCTCAGGATGTACAGAAGTGAGCCTCCCGGATAGTGCTGTAGGCTGGTTTTTGGGATACAATACAAGTGGGCAAAAGATAAAACCCCGTTATATACCACCCGAAACCCCCAAACTATCACCTAACAGGATAGTAAATCAATAGGCGTTGCCAGAGTATAGGTGTTGCGCTCATTTTTATCTTCTAAAGAAAAGGGTTCTTGAAAACCTGCAAGTTTTTGTAAACACTTAACCTAAGCCACCGTACCCGCAATCTTCTTCACCGTCTCCGTATCACCCATCGTATAATAGTGCAAACAAGGCACCCCGGCAGCTTTCAGTTCTTTCGACTGCTGGGCACACCATTCGATGCCTACTTGCTTTACCGCTGCATCGTCTTTAGCTTTGAGCACTTCGCTTACCAAGTCCTCGGGCAGATTGATAAAGAATTTACGCGGGATAGAATTCAGTTGATATTTTTTAGTCAGTGGTTTTAAGCCTGGTACGATGGGTACGTCAATGCCGGCAGCCCGGCAGGCCTCTACATAGGCGAAGTAGTTTTTATTGTCGTAAAACATTTGTGTCACGATATAGCCTGCGCCGGCGTCCACTTTTTCTTTGGTAAAATGAAGATCCGTGGCAAAATTCGGCGACTCAAAATGTTTCTCCGGGTAGCCTGCTATACCGATGCAAAAATCAGTTGGCTCACCATTCTGGATGTTGAGATCCTGATACTTGCCCTGATTCATGCCGCCAATCTGGCGTACGAGATCAAGTGCATATTTGTGTCCATCGACCTGAGGGATAAACTTGTCTTCAAACTGCCGCGCATCGCCGCGCAGTGCCAATACATTGTTGATACCCAGAAAATTAAGGTCAATCAAGGCATTTTCTGTTTCTTCTACTGAAAATCCCCCGCAAATCAGGTGTGGCACCGAATCCACGCCATACCTGTGCATGAGCGCAGCACAAATGCCCACCGTGCCGGGTCGCTTCCGGATGGCTGATTTTTCGTAGTATCCCGAAGGCCGCTGGTTGTAAATAAACTCTTCGCGGTGGTAGGTCACATCAATAAAAGGCGGTTTGAACTCCATCAAAGCATCCAGGGTATTGAAGATAGCCTGCATACTTCCTCCTTTCAGGGGCGGGAGCACCTCGAAGGAAACCAGGGTTTTATTCTTTGATTTTTGAAAATGTTCAGTTACTTTCACTTGTACGTGATTGGTGATTAGTTTATAGGTGATTGGTTTATGGGTGATTGGTTTGCATCAGTTTGATATTTGATTTGTCCTTTAAAGGAAGTAGGGATACCAAGATTATGCAAACCAATCACCCATAAACCTAAACATCATTTCTGGGCGGCTGCCCGCTTCCTGAATTCTGCCGCCTGGATTGGTTGGTGGATGGCTTCCCGGATTTCTGCAATAGATTCAAGGGTCCGGATATCCTCGTATTGGCGATTCAGTGCGTAATTGAGGAAGTCCAGGGCTGTTGATGGGTCATTTTTCTTTTTCCAGTAGAATTCATAGCCCACCCGGTAGCAGAAAGACATGTACTTATCCGCGTTGGAGCCATCCAGATATTTCATGTAGGCGGCGAGGTTGGCCCTGAAGGTACCGTTGTACGGTATTTTTTCTACCACGTCTTCTGCGACGTGAAAGAACTTATCGAGTTGGTGGTCAAGGTCGAAACGAGCCGCTGCCACATTGAATTTCATAATTAGCGCGGCGCCATATTTTGGATTTATTTCCAGCGAGCGCTTGATGTGGTATTCCATTTCGGTCACCAATTTTTCACGAATTTCCGGATCTTTTTCTTTGGTGTATTTTTCTTCATAAAGCCCGGTTGTATAGAAACAGTGGGAGCGGGCGCTCCCTTCTGAAACCTGCACAGCGGCACGGTTGAGGGTAAATCCAGTTTGCCAGTCAGGAATACGCGTGACTACCCGAAAAACATATAAACCAGCAATGGTGGCAAAGACCATCATGCCCAATGGATAGGCTGAGTTTGATTTTTCCTTGATCCATTGAGGTAGTTTTATGGCAAAAAACCAACCCGCCAGCAGGCAAAAGGCCACTGAAGGCATGTATAAAAAGCGTTCGTTCATGAATGTACCTACTTTCACAAACAGATTGGAAACAATGCTAAGCGTCAACAGATAAAATAAAATGGCGTAGGCTGGAACGCTGCGCTTGCGGATGTTCCAGACAGCCCAAAGACCCATAGCTACATGGGTAGTGATTCCTAAGATAGCCCGCCAGTCAGACCAGCTTACTTTAGGCACGTGGTAGGGGTAGTAATCAATGGTAAGCGGGTGTGGTACAAAGAGTAATTTCAGGTACCAGGCCAGCGTAAGGAAAATTGTGGCCTTTTCTTCACCGCCTGTCATGCCGTAAAACGGGTTGTTCATGATATCGTTGTCGGTGAGCTTTCCCGGGTCGAGCATATAGCCCAGCGCATTGAAGCGTGCCCAAATAAATAGCGCGGCAGCAGCCAGAAGCGGCAAGGTGGCCAGAAGAATCCGCCCAAAGGATACTCTGGTAAAAAACCACACTGTAAGCGGGATAACCGCCACAAAGGTTAGGGCGTTTTCTTTGGCGAACATGGCCAACAGTAAAAAAATGCCCGAAAGCAGCAGCCACCACCAACCTTTGGTATCAAAATATTTTAAAGTGGCCCAAAGTGTGCCCAGTCCGCCGAGCAAGGCCAGAATCTCGTCTCGACCTTTGATGTTCGCCACACATTCTACGTGTAGCGGATGAAGGATAAATAAAGCAGATGCGATAAAGGCAACGCTGAAGTACCATTTTCCACCCTCGCCAATGGGGAAAAGGCCGAGCAGGACCCGGTACATTAAAATACCAGTCAATCCATATAGCAATACATTGAAAAAGTGGCCAATAAAAGGCTTATCCGGCCCAAAAAAACCAACTTCCATCGCAAACGTGGCCAGCGATAACGGACGGTAACGACCGCCCTCCAGCAAAAATTTTTGCTCTTTGAAATAGCCCATGAAGCTATCAGAGCTGAAGATCTGCCTGATTCCGGAAAATCCTTTCAGTACATACTCATTCTTCCAATAGGTCATCTCGTCATCGAGCACATAACCATAGTGAAGGCCTATGAAATAAAGTGCAAAGGCGAGTGCCAACAGGGTCAATGCTGGCAGCCAATGATTACTCCAAAAGCCGGGACTAAAGGTCTCTGTAAGGGGTGTGGGTGCTGCTTTTCCTTTTTTTGGTGAAGCAGACGTATTTTTTTGAGCTTGGGGAAGCTTGGATTTGCTTTTAGCAGCCATAGGATCAGATTCATAATTGAAGTTGCAAAAGTAGAATGATTGACAGCATTTTTTGCCGACACTTATTAGATCTGTATGTAGATCAGCAATTTATTAGTCTGGCGTGGTCTACTTTGGTTTCATGCGCAAGATACCTGGCCGGGTGCCGCGCTTGTTTCTTTTGACTAAACGCCTATTAAAACTAGGGTAACCGCTTGATTTTCTTTGCTTTAAAGGCGAATTTTTGAATGCTTGGTCAAAAGATATAAGCGCGGTACCGTTAGGTTG
The DNA here is from genome assembly GCA_947476195.1 of Lewinellaceae bacterium. GTDB lineage: Bacteria > Bacteroidota > Bacteroidia > Chitinophagales > Saprospiraceae > M3007. The sequence continues at coordinate 22,254 of CANJPT010000015.1, forward strand.
GGGTGCTTTTTGCAGTGTTCTAATAAAATGCCCGAAAGCAGCAGCCAAATCCAACCTTTGGTATGAAAATATTTTAAGTGGCGCCTAGTCCGCCGAGCAAGGCCAGTATCTCGTCCCGACCTTAGATATTCGCCGCATAATCTACGTGCAGCGTATGCACGATAGACAGGGCAGACTCGAAAAAGCAACAATGAACGACCATTTTCCGACCTCACCAGTAGGAAAAAAGCCCAGCAAAGCCCGGACATTTCCTAAAGCCCCTTATCCTTCTGCAGATAGGTCTCCAAAACCTCCAAAACAACAGGCATGTTTTCCCGGCCGAAACCGATTCTTGTATGCTTGTGCCCGTACTCAAATGTTTCAGAGGGCAGGAGCATGATACCCGTGTTGCGAACCAGTTTTTCTGCAAAGTCCATGGCAGTTCCTTTAACATTCAACTTTACAAAGGCTGTTGAACCGGAATTTGGCTTTATAAAATCACAAAAATTTCTGTTCCTATGCTGGAATTGCTCAAAAACGGAGATGTTTTTCTTGATTTTTTCTAAATTTGGCTGGATAAATTTTTCCATATTGTTTAAAGCGATCGTTGCCAGAATTTCACTGGTCGAACTATTGCAGATGGAGAGATAGTCTTTATAGCTTTCTACTTTTTTTAGGATATCCTTGTTTTTAGACGTCAACCAACCTAAGCGCAAACCTGCCAGCCCAAAGGTCTTGGCGGTACCCCAGAGACTAATCGCATTTTCATACAGGTCACACGCAGAAGGCAAATCTACGTTAGGCTTATGATCTAAAAAACGATACATTTCATCAGAAAAGAGCAGGATTCCGTTTGCGCGTGCGATGGATATGATATCTTTATACGAATCAAGATCCGGACTAAATCCGGTAGGATTATGCGGAAAGTTGATCACAATTAGCCTGGTATTTGTTCTTATCAGGTTTTTTAAGTCTGCTGGGTCATAGTACCAAGGTCCATCGTTTTGAGTGGGTTCCCAAAACGAAATGTCACAGCCCAGATCTTTGGCCACCTGATACAAGGACTGATACATGGGCGCCATACAGATCACATGATCGCCGGCATTCAGCACCACATTCATCAGGATAAAATTGGCTTCCCCGGGCGAGGATACCACGACCTCATCCAGGTCGATCGTTTGGTAATGGGGCAGGATGGATTGCCGCAAGGATTCACTTCCCAGGGTTTCTGTGTAGCCCAATTTTAGGTTGTTCCAATGCTCCAGCTCCTCATTTGAAGCAAGGTTTAGCACGTACTTCATGGAGTACCCGTCGCAGTCTGAACTGGACAACAGGTATTTGGCGGTGAATTCATATCGCGCAAAATAACGTTCAACTTTAAAATCTTTTAAATGCATGTATCCTGGATAGTTTTATCGTGACTTAAAATTACAGCGAAAATTGTTTGATAGACATTTAAGATGTTTGATCATTAGCGAAGTCTTACCAATAAATAACGGATGCCGAGCCTCACTATCGCAAATCCTATATCAGAACAGAATAAATGTAAGAAAAAGGCTCGCAGCCCAAGCTCCAGCATTGCTACCTTTGCCTTGTGGATGTGTATCCGGGCGAAAAACCAGCTTTATGGTGTTGAAGCACAGACAATTCCCCCACAAGTATATTTAAAACAACCGTACAAAAAATTTTAACTATAAAAATGAAGGTTCAACTGACCACATCCATGGGTGTTATCACCCTCTCGCTGAATGCCGAAAAAGCACCCCTGACGGTAGAGAATTTTGTCAAATATGTCAATGCCGGCCATTACAATGGCACCATCTTTCACCGTGTGATCAATGATTTTATGGTCCAGGGCGGAGGTATGGATGCTCAAATGAACTCCAAGCCCAGCGGAACGCCCATTAAAAATGAAGCCAATAATGGCTTGCTGAATTCAAAGTACAGCATTGCCATGGCCCGCACCGGTGATCCTCATTCCGCAACTGCGCAGTTTTTTATCAATGTAAAGGACAATGCGTTCTTAAACCACAGTGGAGAGAACCAGCACGGCTGGGGCTACTGCGTTTTTGGAGAGGTTGTTGAAGGACAGGAGATTTTGGATGCGATGAAGGTGGTTCCAACCGGCCGCTTTGGCGGATATGATGACGTGCCTAAGGAGGCGATTGTAATAGAATCGGCGGTGGTGCTTGAAGGCTGAGGATTTGCGGGCTCCGATTACATGATCTGCGATTTTCGATTGGATTTGGGAAGGCGGATTTCAATAAAAAATGTCGGCGTGACTTTAGGTTGCGCCGACATTTTTATTGAATGGAAATGATTTGGTTTGTCGGCACAGCCGACGGTTAATAGTAGGTACGCACAAGGCTTTCAGCCTTTGTGCCAGCGTATAAATGCTTAACCTGGTGAAACCATAACTTCAATTATGTTTTCACGGTTAAAAAACAGTCGTAAAATTTATTCCCTGATATGCATTACTGAAGCCAACAGCTTAAAACCTCAGCAGCACCTGATAATAGTAGTCCGGCGTAGTTTTAGAAAGTGACGTCAATACCGGTTTTTTTAAAATAATTTTGAAGCAGGGATACTTTTTCCCGCCATCCATTAGCGTAAACGTGGTAATATCCGAATCAAACACATAGAGCGGATTGGCTTTTTTAATTTCAGATTCAAAGATCCATTCGCCCGGATTGAGGCATTGTTTTATTTCGTTGCAGATGTTGTCATAGTATTTGCGCACCACCTCGTTGGAGTCCTTTGGCATACTAAATAGTAGTTCCTCATACCCGTTGTTGATCACGCCTTCGTTCAATTTCTGATACGTTCTTTTGGTTCTGATTGCTTCCACTAAAGGCGCCTTGGGGTCATTTAAATTGGCCTGTTTGAAGGTATATTGAGGAATCGCCTCCCAATCCAAAAACCATTGATTGATGAGATAATACAGCCGATCGCAGCTGGAAAAATTGTCATCAAAGTACATTTGGGGAGCATCCAGTATCTTATAATCAAAACTGTATTTACCTGTTTTGTTCTCTTCTGCAGAAGTGTGCACCAGATAAAACGTGGTATCCGAATCGGCAATGAATGAAATGCGCGATTCTGTACCGGCTTCATTTAATTTGCCCAATACAGAAGATCCAGCCGCAGCAGCCAGCACAACAAAAGGCTTAAATTCTTCGCTTTTCATTGTAAAAAGAACGCCCTGTCCTTTCCTGATTGTAAATGTCCGCGCTTTATAATGCCGGTTGTCACTATATGGATCTGTTTGAACTAATTCACTCTCCCGGGCTTCGCCTGTGGCGCCGATGTTTACCGATTGGGCGTGGGTGTTTAGAATCGAAACCAGAAAAATATTTAAAAAAACAATATGTATTTTATGCATGACAATTATTCAATTTTAGTACCTGGTTAGCACGAATATAAAATCCCGAAGAGATATTAAAAATATGCAAACCAGGTACCAATTTTAAAAACTACAGTTGCCCTTTATCATCAATGGCTTTGACTTAAATCCCGTAATTGACATTCGTAAATTCTAAGGTTCCATTTCTTGTATGCTGCCAAGCGACACCCCGGCGATACAAACGCTATAACGGCAACGCCGAATACCGCTCAATGAAATTCTTCAATTCGTCCACCATCGCCGGAGAACCGATTGCAATGGTGCAACGCTGGTGAAGATCATGGGGCGCCAGATCGAGGATACGCTTGAGGTGTGTATTTAAGGCTTTACCGCCGGCCTGTTCCATCAGCATCGCCAGGGGATTGCATTCGTACAACAGGCGAAGTTTGCCTTTCGGATACTTGCGGGTGCTTGGGTAAAGGAAAATGCCACCCTGGATCAGGATGCGGTGCACATCGCTCACCATACTACCGATGTAACGAAGACCGTAGTTCTGGTCGGAGCAGTGGTCAATATAGCGGCGCATTTCCAGGTCGAACTTGGAATAATAGCCTTGGTTTACCGAGTAAGTCTGGCTGTTTTCTGGCACACGCATATTGCGGTGACTAAGGCAAAATTCGCCAATGCTTGGGTCGAGTGTGAAGCCGTTCACGCCACGACCGGTCGTATATACGAGCATGGTGGAGGTGCCATAAAGTACATATCCGGCAGCTACTTGTTGCGTACCCGATTGCAGGAAATCTTCTTTCGTGGCTGGGCCAACCGGGTCGCTTTGCCGCCGGTAAATAGCAAAAATAGTTCCCACAGACATATTTACGTCAATGTTAGATGAACCGTCGAGCGGGTCGAACATCACGATGTAATGGCTTTGTTTGGAACCTACCGGAGGTACGTGTATAATGTCGTCGTTTTCTTCAGAAGCGATCGCACATACCTCACCTGAATTTTGTAGGCATTCGATGAGCCGTTCATTGGCGTACACATCGAGTTTTTGCTGGGTGTCGCCGCTTTGGTTCTCACCGCTGTCAGCTACGCCGAGAATATTGACAAGACCGGCTTTATTCACTTCACGGTTGATGATCTTAGCAGCCACGCCGATGTCGCGCAGGAGACCAGTGAGCTCACCGGTAGCATAAACGAAGTCTTTTTCAGAGCGAAGAATGAATTCATCAAGGGTGACGATCCGATTGGTCGGGATGGTACTCAGGTCGGCCGGGGCAGAGATGCCTATGTAGGGAGTTTTTTCCGATTTTAAGCCGAAATTTTTATTTGTGGTGGTGGCCATAAGTTGGTTTGTACAAGTTATGTGGTGAAAATGGCAGGTCAAAAGTATGCATAACGACCTTTCAAAGCTCAAATTTTCTCGAAAGGTTAAATCTGCTTCTTTTTCAGAAGATTGACAAAAATCTGGCTGTTTTGCTGCACATTTGTAGGAGGATTTTGTTTTTCTACGCTTAAACCAAAAATCGACAATCAAATTTTGAAAAGAATCTCACAGCTGTTAGTAATTGCTTTTTTAGCACAGATGGCTTGCCACCCAGCATTGCCCGATGAAATTCCTTTGCCTACCAAAATTTGTGTGCGGACCCAGCATCACACCCTGCTGATCCCCAATGCCACTATTTATATGAAGTATAATTCGGACACTTTTCCGGGGTACGACAAGCCCCCGTCCTTCTACGATACTTCGTTCAAAACGGGATCAGATGCCCGTGGTTGTATTGAACCGGTGCCGGAAGGTCACCATTGGCTCGTAGCATTCGGACATGATAGTTTGTATTACCCCCATGACGTTCGGGGAAGTATGAAGGCTATAATCGAACTTTCTAATAAGCCCGTTCTGGATACAATCCTCTATATTTCAGAATAATAGACTGGAGGATTATTTTTACACTAGACTTGTGCTTTAAAAATCTGGAAAACAGGCAATTGTTGAATCGTGTCAACCGTCCAATGTCCAGTAATTTTTTTCTCACGCACAATTCACAGCTTCATTTTTCAAATACTACAAACCAACTATTTATGCAAAAGCAATTTTTGATCGGTCTTGTCCTGATTTTCCAGACAGGAAATCTGTTTGCCCAGCAACTGCTGACAGCGCCCTACCAATGGTCGCCCGAGCAGGAGACCAGCCTACATGATCTTCCTGGTATTACCCTACAAAAACCAGAGCTCTGCAATCGACAGGCTATTATTGATGATTATAACAATGTTTACCTCGCTTCGGCGATTTCAAGCGCTCAACTTGCATGGACCGGAAGTGTGGCCACTTGTACACCAGGTACCACTTCAGACCTGGCTGAAACCTACACACTCAATCGGATAAACTATTTCCGAAAACTGGTTGGTGTGCCCAACAATATGGTCCTGGACCAAAATGCCTATGAGGCCAATTGCCAGGCGGCGGCCTTGATCATGGATGCCAATGATAACCTTAGCCACTCCCCACCCAACAACTGGACCTGCTGGACACAAGCCGGCAGCAACGGGGCCGGCAGCTCCAATCTTGCTTTAGGTGCGCATGCTTCAGGCGCTATCTCCTTGTACATGATAGATCCGGGAACGGGAAACGAACCTGCCGGTCACCGGCGATGGATATTAAATTCGCGGGCCTCTAAATTTGGAACAGGCTCAAGCAGCTCAACAGCAGCCAATGCCCTCTTTGTTTTTGGCCCTTCGGTTGTTCCTCCCAGTTTGCCCTCTTTTATAGCCTATCCCAGCGAAGGATTTTTCCCCAGATCCCTTATGCCTACCCGATGGTCCTTTGGGATTCCCGGCGGTAATTTTTCAACTGCTTTGGTAGTGGTCAAAGATGAGGTCGGAGCAACGGTCGGCATCACTCAGCATCCTTACCAGGTCGGTTATGGTGACAATACCCTTACCTGGGAAATGCCAGGCTCCGCGGCCAGTTTTGCCAATAAGGAGGACGTTGTATACACGGTCACTGTATCCGGTATTACCAATGCCCTGGCTACCACTTATACCTATAAAGTGGTGCTTATCTATGAAGAGACGCCCACTGTTTTATTCACCAAAACGGACCCTACCTGCGAAAACAATGGTTCTGTTTCCGCATCTTTCTCAGCAGGTGCTAAATCCTATGCCTGGAGCAATGGACTATCTACTGCTGGCATTTCCAATGTATTGCCCGGAACCTATACCGTTACCATCACGGACAAAAGTGATTGCACCACCGTTGCCACCGTAGAACTTCTGGATAACTCCGTTGTGGTAATTGCGCCAGGCGATGCAAGTACCGCAACGGTCGTTAATTGTGCTGGAAACATTCAATTAAACCTAAGTACTACTGGTGCAACTAATCTTGGAACGAATCAAATCGTGGGCTGGTGGTTTACCCAGGATGCACCGGCTTCGAATGCAATTGCCGATCAGGCGACTTTGAATACCGCACTGGCTGGAGCTGCCGTGAATCCGGCCATTGTGACGCCCGGCCTAAGTAGTTTTATGTTCAAATCAGGCAGCGGCACTACGCTATCCAAAGCCTTTACCTGCGGCGCACAACTGGATCCAAATAAGACGTATTACGCCACGCCATTTGTGACCCAGAATGATTCTCCTGCGCCTATCAGTTATACCAATAACACCACCGCCGGCAACATTCCGATCAATGATGTAAATGCCGGAATCGCAGGAAAAACGGAAATTCCGGTCAAAGTATGGCAGGTGCCCACCAGTGCAAACCTGAAAAAAGTTTGTGTTCAGATCACCTATGGAGGTTTTTGCACCCTGAACGATCTGGACATAAAAATCCGGGACCCATTTGGTACGGAGATCTATCTGACATCTTTTTTTCCGGGTTTTGCGAATGGAACCGCCGGGTTTAATGCTTGTTACGTAGATGATATGTCGGGCGTAAATGTTTGGGATGGTTGCAATGGAAATTGTTACACAGGGCTGATCAACAGTGAAACCAATTTTAACCCCTTCAAAAGTATTGACCCAAATGGAACATGGACTTTGATCGTAACCGATGATTTTAACCAGGGTTTTAAACCCAATTTTATCAAGGCAAGCTTTGAATTTGACGAAGCATCCTATGCCATTAATTTCCCGGAAGTAGCTTTTAGCAACTGTGTCATGGGCGACCCGGTTCATTTTTCCTGTGCTGAAACCAATGCACCGGCCACTCCGATTATTTCCGGACAAACGCAATTTTGCAGCGATGTAGCAGGGACACTTTCTGTGGGGGCAGGTTATCAAACCTACCTTTGGAACAATGGACAAACCTCGACTTCTATCCAGATACAACAAGCGGGGACTTACACGGTAACAGTTTCAAACGCAGTGGGCTGCACTGCTTCAAGCTCTACCAACGTTCAGATGGGTACTATACCCAGCACCAGTATTAGCGGTAATACAGAAATTTGCCAAGGTCAACCCACCAGTCTGGATGCTGGCGCAGGATTTAGTGCCTATGCCTGGAGCAATGGACAAACAACCCGCAATATTTCGGTTCAAAATGCCGGGACGTACACGGTTACGATTACCAATGCAAGTACTTGTACGAATACTGCCACGGTTGCGGTCAATATCATAAATGTACCCAGCCCATCCATTTCCGGAGACTTGAGTTTTTGTCCCGGAGTAAACACGACCCTAAGCGCTCCTGCCGGCTTTTCGGCTTACCAATGGAGCACCAATCAAAACACACCAAGTATTCAGGTACAACAAGCCGGATCGTATCAGGTAACCGTCACCAATAACCAGGGCTGTACGGCTACGAATGTGGTAATGGTCAGCGTACTTCCTGCGCCTACAGTCAATATTTCAGGCATCCAGAGTTTTTGTGAAGGGGCTAGCGCAACACTTATTTCCACAGCAGGCTTTTCTGCCTATACCTGGAGCACCGGCCAAACCACGCAGAATATTACGGTCATGCAAGGGGGAATGTATACTGTTACGGTTGTCAATGCCCAGGGTTGCACAGGCACCGCCAATCGAAACATTACGGTCAATCCACACCCTACCACGAGTATTAGTGGAAATTTAGCCTTTTGTGCAGGGCAAACCACCCTACTGAGTGCCAGTCAGGGACTGAGCGGCTACACCTGGAACACCGGCCAGACCACACAAAACATTACAGTCAGCCAAGGCGGAACCTATTCCGTTACCGTGGTCAATGCCCAGGGTTGTACTGGCACCGCCAGTCAAAACATTGCGGTTAACCCACTTCCTACCGCGAGTATTAATGGGAATCTATCCTTTTGCTTGGGTAAATCCACGGTGCTGACGGCCAATCAGGGACTAAGCACTTATGCCTGGAATACCGGAGAAACCACCAATGCGATCACGGTTACAACTGCCGGAACCTATTCAACCACCGTTACAAACAGTTTTGGATGTACCGATGATGCCTCTGCAAATGTATCAACAGTAGCAAACCCTACGGTTGATCTGGGACCAGACAAGGTCATTGTGCAAGGACAACAAATTGTCCTGAATGCCTCCGGTCCAGGCCTGACTTACTTTTGGTCAACCGGGGCGACCACCGGAACCCTGACGGTACAACTCATGGGAACCTATTCGGTTACGGTAACGAATGCCGCCGGTTGCACCGCGACCGATGATATTAAAGTAGAGGTAACCAGTGATGCAAGCGAACCGGAATCGGCATTTAAAATTGAAGTTTTCCCGAATCCTGCGGTAGAATCCCTGCAATTCAGGTCCAATGGATTTGATGTTACGGGGCTGATCCTGGAGAATATTCAGGGTAAAGTGCTCTTGAATAAGAGCGATTTTATCTCCAAAGACACCTGGCAAAAACTGGACATCAGGCAGCTACCGGTCGGGACCTATTTTCTGATTCTGCGCGGGACGCAGTATACCAGTACTGTTAAGTTTGTGAAGGCGGGACTTTAGCGTGCAGGATCTAGCCTGAGTCGTCCCAAAATTTCAACCCACGACTTCAGTCGTGGGTTGAAATTTTGGAATTATTGAGGTTGAATCATAACTGTAATGGCAGCTAAAGCAGCTGGTTCACTACTAGAAATCCATTCGAATCCGAACATTCAAGCGCCGGCCAGTCAGATAATTCGGAATGGCGTATTGCGTATTTTCAATCGTTTTGATCCAGGTATTTGAGGCCTCGTTGGCCACTTTTAAAAGGTTAAACACTTCAAGGCTGGCCCAGGTATTGCGGGTGAACCGGAAGATATTATGGGGCTTTTTATTGCGCCATTGTTCCTTCCAAAGCTGGAAGCCGAAGCCGATATCTACCCGGTGATAAGGTGCAAAACGATACGGGTTTCTGTAAATGATATTGTTGTCAGGCACCCCAAACGGAAGGCCGGAGCCGACCGTAAAATTGAGGTGCATCCGGATATTTTTGTTGCTGCGGAGGTAGTCTTGGAAAAATGTCGAAAAGGTAAAAAGCCTGTCAGTTGGGCGTGGTACATCTTTGACGTCCTGCCCTACGCGCTGGCCCAGATTGCGCACCTTGTGTTGCACGCCGTCAATGCTTTCGCGGGTACGAAGCATGGAAAAATTGACCCAGCTTTCTGCGCCTTTTACAAATTCCCCATTGAGTCGAACGTCAAAACCAGTAGCATAGCCCTTAGAGTTATTTTCCCCGGCATAGCGGATGCGTACGTTGTCGAGATCAAAAGAAACGAGGTCCCACATTTTCTTGTAGTAGGCCTCTGCGATGAGGCGCATTTTGACTGGACGGCGTTTTCCCCAAAGGAAATCCCACGTAAAGCCACCCACCACGTGTGCAGATTTTTGTGCCGCTAAGTTGGTGTTCACGGTGCCGTCCAAACGCCGCATTTCACGATAAAAAGCCGGCTGATAATAGAGCCCGCCGCCCAGGCGATAGGATACATCCCGCTTTGTTTCCAGGGGTTTGTACAGAAATTGCACCCGCGGCGTCACAAACCAATCCTGATTTAAGGTCCAGTACTGTCCACGTGCTCCGGCGATTATCTGTATTTCTCTGACCCCGTCTTTTTTCCAGGTCCAGGCATCCTGAAAAAAGGCAGAGAAGCGATCGCTGCTGAGTTGATTGCGGGTTTTTAAGATCCTGCGCACCTGAAGCGCCACGGTATCATAGGGAAGTGAGTAGAGCGCAGAATCGAGTCTTTCCCATTCATTGATCTTGTCCTCGATCTGTTCGTTTTGCCACTTGGCCGACCATTGCAGGAAGTGGTTGCGCTCCAGTCCAGCTTCTATTTTTGGGCGTTGAAGTTCGATGCCTCCCTTGTACTCTGCGTTGGTTACCACGGCATTGAGGTAATTGCGTACCCAGGTATGTTGGGTTCCGGTGCCAAGGATATTGGTGATCTCGCCGAAATTATCGGAGCCGAGGTTTTCCTCTAATTCTCCCAAAATATAGTAGCCGAGAATATCAAAACGCTCATTTTCCTGGCTGGTATAGTTAGAGACTAAAAATTTATGATACAATGGATTTTGATCCCTGTCTGGCAGATAGGTGAGTGAAAGCCCGCCCATTGCTTGCGTAAAATCGTCCACTTCCTGACCTTCAAAGGCGGTACGTAATTGTAAGGCATAATCGATCAATCCGAATGCACGCGCAAGACTTTGCGGCTGAAAGGTATAGGTCGATCGGTTGAAATTTCCGATCGCGCCGATCTGCCAGTCGCGGCTCAGATCGTAGGTCAGGTATGCCTGGATATCTGTGAAATTGGGCACGTATTCACCTTTCACGTCCAGACTACCCAGGAGCGTTTGGGTGGTTTTGTAACGAGCACCGACCAAGTATCTAAATGCGCGGTAACTTTCTTTTTTAGGCTTCCAGCTACCTTCCAAATGTGCCGAAGCACCCAGAAAACTGGCGCTGGCACTGGCCCGCAGACTGTCAGGACGTTTGTATTTGATATCCAGCACAGAGGATAGCTTGTCACCGTATTTGGCCTGAAAGCCCCCGCTCGAAAAGGAGAGGTCGCGCACGAGGTCAATGTTTGGGAAGGTCAGGCCTTCCTGTTGTCCGGCGCGGATCAGTTGTGGACGGTAGATCTCGAAATCATTAACGTACACGAGGTTTTCGTCGTAGTTGCCGCCGCGCACCTGATATTGAGAACTGAGTTCGCCGCCGGTACCCATGTTCGTGCCGAGCGCAATGTGGGGCAACACACTTTCCAGATTGCCCGTGGTACTGGGAAGCATCTTGAGGTCTGTGATGTTTTTTTCCTTCACCATACCGCCGTCGTCGAGCCTTCGGCCACTGATAACGACTTCCAGATTGGCCCCCACTGGCGACATAGCAAGGTCCAAGGCATACCGTGCACCTGGTTGCATGGGCAGAATGTCTGCGGAGGTTTCCTGATAGGCTACTCTTTTGAAGGAGAGCGTGACCCGTTGGTTGGCAGGAACCTGTGTGGTGAATTTTCCATTTTCGTCGGTGCTTACGGCTTTGCCAGAACCTTTGATAAATACGCTTACCAGTTCTATTGGCGTGCCGTCGGAGGCGTCGATAACCTTACCGTAAACGGAGGCGGTCTGCTGGGCCAGGGCAAGGAGTGGGGCGAAGAGCAGGAGGGCGGTGAGGATTTTTTGAAAACGCATGTTGTATTGGATGCTTTGGGACAAAAGTAGAAAACATGAAATCGCTTTGATCATTTTTCAGGTTTCTCCGCTACGGTGAGCCGTCTTGATTACCCGATAATTTTAAAAATCTCATTGGTTTCAAGTATTCATGAATCGTTCTTAGGGATCCTTCAAAGATTTCAGGAATGGATTTCCAGATACTCGCAGCGGCTACGGAACATAGCAAATGCTAAAGTCTTTGGCGAAGCAATAGAGTCCCATTTTTGAGTGCCGCGACAAAATCCTTTAAAGAATAAGGATGATTGACGTATTGAACCCTTCTGTTATTTGTCAACTCATGTGGTCAATTTGATAATGTGGATTCCCAATCCTTTGTCCTTACAGCCTTCTTTTCTGAAGTCTTTTTTTTGCTTTGCAATCGCTTTGCGATCACTGATTTAGGTATCCGTGTGATCTTCCGCCGTTTGGGTTTATGCAGGGCTTTTTCAATCAGTCGGATTAGTTTTTCTTCAGCGAGATGCTTGTTCATCAGTTGCGAACGCTCCGTCTGATTCATGGCGGAAAGAATGCCTTCAGAAGAAATATGATTGGCCAATTTCTCAAAAACCAATGCTTTTTCTGAATCTGAAAGTGCCTGCGAAGCAGCTACCTCGAGCAATGCTTCGGCTTTGGTCTCCACCTTATTTACGTTTTGTCCGCCGGCACCACCAGAGCGTGCCGTTCGGAAGGAGAGTTCATTTTTGAGCAATTCAATATTCATGATATTGGATATTTGACGATAGACTTTGGACACGACTATGCAAGTGCCTGATTGTAAAAATTTTGCAGCACAAGTCCCAAGGCTATCGGCCCATGTCCAATAGTCTATCTTCCTGTAAAGTACTTTTTAGGGTAGGAAGTTCCAAAGGTCTTGATTTTCGTCGCTGTGCGCCAAAACATCTCACTTATTTCGCGTCAATTCTTTTCATTTTCCCACTTTTGGGCTGAAATACTATTGTATAAAAATGAAAAAACTACTTTTAATCGGTTTACCCGCCATAGCCCTTGTGGCGGCGGGCCTACTTGCCTACCTAAAAAGCTCTTCCGAAGAAGCGGAGCAATCCCCTTCTCAAGCAGGCGCAGCCTTCCTCTTTTGGGGCCAGGCCCGAACCTTTCCAGACGGAATATTCCATACTGAAAAATACACTGAAGCTATGGCGCAAATGCGCTTATCAGCGACATTGCGGGGTGATCGAAGTCCGGACTGGGAAGCCCTCGGACCAAAAAACATTGGCGGACGAACGCTTTGTCTGGCCATCAATCCCCTGGACACCAACATTTTGTGGCTTGGAAGCGCTTCCGGCGGCATCTGGAAAAGCACCACTGCAGGCAAGGGCGCAGATGCCTGGCAACGCATAGAAACGGGCTTCCCGGTCCTCGGTGTGAGTACCATTGCACTGGATCCCGGCAATCCAAATATCATTTACGCAGGCACCGGGGAAGTGTACAATGTTGAAAATTCAACGCCCAATGTGGCGATACGGGTTACCCGTGGCACCTATGGTATTGGCATTTTGAAAAGTACCAATGGCGGAGCAAGCTGGACTAAAAGTCTCGACTGGGGTTACGGACAGTTGCGCGGAGTGCAAGACATCAAGATCAATCCACTTCGTCCGGCCACGATCTATGCAGCCACATCGGAAGGACTTTTGCGCAGCTGGGATGCCGGTACGAGCTGGCACACCATCCACAACAAACGCATGGCAGTAGATATCGAGATCGACCCATCCGATACCAGTCGGATATTTGTGACCCATGGTTCACTGGAAGATCAGGATGTAAGTGGTATTTACCGCTCTATGGATGGAGGCTCAAGCTTTGTTAAACTCTCCGATGGACTTCCGGATACCTACACCGGGAAGGCTCTCCTGACCATTTGTCTCACGCAACCCAATATTCTCTATGCCTCTGTGGGAGAACTCACGCAACAGAACGGTCTTTATAAAACAATCAATGGTGGCAATTCCTGGGTAAAGGTCAGTGCCGAAAATGTAAGTAGTTATCAGGGCTGGTATGCACACGATGTGGCCGTGCATCCTTTAGATCCGAATACCTTTATCTGGGTCGGTATTGACGCCTGGAAATCAACCAATAGTGGCACTTCCGTGACTCAAAAATCTCGTTGGTACAAATGGGATTTCGGATATGTCCCGGCTGGAGGTTCAGAAGGTCCGCCGGATTATGTTCACGCGGATATTCACCGGGTTTATTACGTCCCGACAGATCCGAACAAAGTTTATATGGTTTCAGACGGTGGACTTTTTGTTTCCTATGATGGTGGTGAAACCTATCAGGGACGCAATGGTGGCTACCAGACCCAGCAGTTCTATGCCAATTTGGGAAATTCGACCACCAATCCTAATTTATGCATCGGTGGAATGCAAGACAATGCCACCGCCATTTACTCAGGTGATCCTTCCTGGAAGCGAGTGATTGGTGGGGATGGCGAATGCACTGCCATAAATCCACTGAATGATCAGATTATGTATGGTTCATCGCAATACCTGAACATGGCAAAGAGCATTAATGGAGGCCAAAGCTGGTACGGGATCGGCGGCGAGATCAACGGAAGCAAGGCCTTCAACGGACCTTTTGAGATCGCGCCGTCCAATCCGGATATTATGTATGCCGGGGCACAAAGCCTTTGGCGTTCAGACGATGCCGGGGAAACCTGGTTTGCCGTTACAGATGTGCTTGCAGATGGCGATGTAATTTTGAGCATTGCCATTGATCCCGAAAATCCGGACCTAGTGTATTGTAGTACCGCACCGACCGCCACCAATGAAGCGCGGGTATATAAAGTAGATGTTTCCGCCGCAACAGCCACCCAAATGACGGGCCTACCCAATCGGTATTGTATGGATTTTGCATTTTATCCCGGGGTGCCAGGGACTTTATTTGCTGTATTTGCCGGCTTTAATACTCAACACGTATGGCGTACCGTGAATGATGGCGCTACCTGGACGGCCATTGACAACGGGCTTCCCGATGTACCCACCAACGCGATCTTGATCGATCCGACTATCGCTAATTTTTACATCGCCAATGATCTTGGCGTCTGGCACTCCGCAGATGCCGGGGCAACATGGAATCTATATTCCGCTGAGGCCCCGCAGGCCATGCTCGCCATGCACCTCAGCATTGCGCCGAATTATAAACTCCGCGTGGCCACACATGGCCTTGGATTATGGCAAACAGACCTGGCTCAGGCCTCTAAAACAACGGAACCGAACGGCGTATTTGCTATTCGTGGACTCTATCCCAATCCGTCAAAAGAGCGCAGTGTGCTTAATTTCACTTTGATGAAAGAAGCAAACATTACGATCAAGATGCTGGACCTGAATGGAAAGACCGTTTGGGAATCTGCTTCAGAGCGCTTGTCTGCCGGTAAATATTCGCGCCCGGTTTTAGTGGGGGATCTGCCGGGAGGTACTTATGGGGTAGTGTTGGAAACGGCCAAAGGCCGTACAGGTCGGATGTTAATCGTGGGTCGTTGATAAATAACCACCCAAGCAGATTATAATCGCCTCGTAGAGGCGCAATATAACCACCCGAGCAGACTCAAATCGCCTCGGAGAGGTGTAATGTTGGTAGCTTTTGTTGATCCATTTCAACTGGCGGGCAGAGCCGCAATATGATTGATCGGCTCTGCTAGCCCGGTAATATGGCCTATTATAAGCTACCGATATTACGCCTCTCCGAGGCGATTATGAATCTGTTCCTTCAGAACGCACGTTAAACTAAGAAACTTCCGACCTTTGCATTTCGAACTTATTGGGGGTAACCGATGTTTTATCCCTCCAATTCAACAAAAAAATGAGCAAGCACGGAAAAGCATTGGTCGCCATGTCAGGCGGAATAGACAGTACGGTCGCCGCAGTCCTTCTGCATGAAGAGGGCTGGGAAGTCATTGGAGTGACCATGAAAACCTGGGATTATGCCACCAGTGGTGGCTCGAAAAAAGAGACGGGCTGCTGCTCCCTCGATAGTATCAACGATGCCAGACAAGTCGCGGTAAAGCTTGGCTTTCACCATTTTATTGTGGATATCCGCCAGGAATTCGGCGATTATGTGATTGATAATTTTGTGGATGAATACATGGCCGGGCGTACTCCAAATCCCTGTGTGCTCTGCAATACCCACATCAAGTGGAATAGCCTCCTGCGCCGCGCCGATATGTTGGATTGCGAGTTTATTGCCACCGGACACTATGGCATCATCAACGAACTTGAGGGTCGTAAATACATCACCCGGGCCAAGGACCGGCAAAAAGACCAAAGCTATGTGCTCTGGGGACTCAGTCAGGATTGCCTGAACCGCACCCGGATGCCACTCGGGACATTCACCAAACCCGAAGTCCGCCAGATGGCCGCCGAACGCGGCTGGGATGAGCTGAGCAAAAAAGCCGAGAGCTACGAGATCTGTTTTGTGCCCGACAACGACTACCGGGGTTTCCTGCGTCGTCGTATCGATGGCTTGGACGAGCAGGTAGCCGGCGGCGTTTTTGTGGATTCCCAGGGCAAGGTCCTGGGTAAACACGAGGGCTATCCGTTTTATACCGTAGGACAACGCAAAGGCCTGGGAATCGCACTTGGTGAACCCATGTTCGTCACCGAAATACGCCCCGATACCAACACTGTTGTACTGGGCCGTGAAGACGACCTTATACGCAACAGCATGATGGTGGGCAAGGTCAACTTAATGAAATACAAAGAATTACCCGCAACAGGCTTTGAAGCTGTGAGCAAAGTCCGCTACCGGGATGGGGGCACCTTAAGCACCTTAAATCCCGTCGGCAACGATATTGAAGTCTCTTTCCATGCCAATGTAAAAGGCATTGCACCGGGACAAAGCGCGGTGTTTTTTGAGGGGGACGATGTGGTAGGAGGAGGGATCATTTATGGGAGTGGACGTTAATACGACGATAAACCTTATAGGTTTGGATAAAATTAGATAGATAGTCAACAGCGGCCCGGGATTTCCTGAGCCGCTGTTGTTTTATAAACCAGAAACCACAAAATCCCCCGATATTTCGCCCAGAAAAATACCATCCATGCCTGCACCAGATTTCTCCAGGATCAAATTCGACCCGACGCTGCGGAATGCAGAATACGGAATGCAGAATACGGAATCTACGCAAATTCCGCATTCCGCATTCCGTATTCCATATTCCGCTGGTCTTCCCCCCTACCTCGGCGGCCCCTATTCCACCATGTACCTCACCCAGCCCTGGACCATCCGGCAGTACGCAGGGTTTTCCACGGCTGAAGCGAGCAACGCTTTTTACCGCCGCAACCTGGCCGCCGGACAAAAAGGCCTGAGCGTAGCTTTCGACTTAGCTACGCACCGGGGCTATGATTCCGACCACCCCCGGGTGGAAGGCGATGTGGGCAAAGCTGGGGTGGCCATCGATTCTGTGGAGGATATGAAAGTCCTTTTTGATCAGATCCCGTTGGGAGAAATGTCCGTGTCCATGACCATGAACGGGGCCGTCATTCCCATTATGGCGTTTTACATCGTAGCGGCAGAAGAACAAGGCGTTCCGCCGGAAAAATTATCTGGTACGATCCAGAACGACATTTTAAAAGAATTCATGGTGCGCAACACCTACATCTACCCGCCTGGGCCGAGCATGCGCATCATCAGTGATATTTTCTCCTACTGCGCCGGACACATGCCGAAGTTCAACTCCATCAGCATTTCCGGCTACCACATGCACGAAGCGGGTGCGCCGGCGGAGATCGAGCTGGCCTACACCCTCGCCGACGGACTGGAATACATCCGCGCGGGTATCGCCTCCGGATTGGACATTGACGAATTTGCGCCACGGCTTTCCTTCTTTTGGGGCATCGGGATGAATCATTTTACAGAGATCGCCAAGCTTCGCGCCGGGCGGATGCTCTGGGCAAAACTGGTGAAGCAGTTCAATCCGAAAAGCAACAAATCGCTCATGCTGCGCACCCACTGCCAGACTTCCGGCTGGAGCCTTACAGAGCAGGACCCATTCAATAACGTGGCACGCACCTGCGTCGAAGCCATGTCGGCGGTATTAGGCGGAACGCAGAGTTTGCACACCAACTCTTTCGACGAGGCCATGGCTTTGCCGACCGATTTTTCGGCCAAAATTGCCCGCGACACCCAGATCTTTATCCAGAAAGAAACGGACGTCACCCGGGCCATCGATCCCTGGGCGGGCTCTCATTTTGTAGAACAACGTACGGCAGAACTGGTAGAAAAAGCCTGGGCCCTGATGCAGGAAGTGGAAGAACTGGGCGGCATGGCCAAGGCCATCGAACAGGGCCTGCCAAAACTCCGCATTGAAGAAGCAGCCGCTAAAAAGCAGGCTGGCATTGATTCTGGCAAGGAAAAGATCGTCGGGGTCAACGTTTTTCAAGTCGCTGACAACGAACGATTTGAAATTCTAGAGGTAGACAATTCCGCGGTGCGGGAAGGTCAGATCCGACGCTTACAATCCCTGAGAAAAAACCGGGATGAAGCAGCTGTTGCGGCGGCTTTATCCGCTGTAGAACAAGCTACGAAAGACGGAGCCAACCTTCTGGAAGCCTCCATCCACGCCGCCCGCGTCCGGGCCACCCTGGGCGAAATCTCCTCGGCCATGGAAAAGGCATTTGGCCGCTATGTGGCTACCACCAAATCCATTTCAGGCGTTTACGCTGCTAACATGAGCAAAAACGAAGACTTCGAGCATGCCCAACATCTGGCGGATGAATTCGCCGAGCTGGAAGGTCGTCGCCCGCGCATCATGGTCGCCAAATTAGGCCAGGACGGCCACGACCGGGGCGCCAAGATCATCGCCACAGCCTTCGCAGATCTTGGCTTTGACGTAGATATTGGACCTTTGTTCCAAACACCCGCTGAGGCGGCCCGTCAAGCTGTGGAAAACGATGTGCATATCCTCGGAATTTCTTCTCTGGCAGCAGGACACAAAACATTGGTCCCCCAAACCATTGCCGAATTGGAGAAACTGGGTCGCGGGGATATTTTGGTAGTCGTGGGTGGGGTTATCCCGCAGCAGGACTATGAATTCCTGCGGAAGGCAGGCGCCGCGGCCATTTTTGGGCCGGGGACTGTGGTGGCGAAAGCTGCACAGGAGTTGTTGGGGGTTTTGATGGGGTAAAAGGAAGGTGGGGTAGTTGCCATGCCCTTTAGGGCATGGAATAAAGGATGTGATTTCATTTGGGCTTTAGCTCTATGCTTGCCATGGGCTAAATCCCAAATTCTTATATTACCCTTTCCGGGGCCTGAAGACCCCAGAAAATTAACTACAAACCACCCGATATCCCACCCCTTTCAAAGTCAAAATCTGCACCCCTGGATCCTCCTTCAAATATTCCCGGAGGTGGGTGATATAAACGTCCAGATTCCGGGAATTGAAAATTGAATCATGGCCCCACACTGATTTCAGGATTTCCCTGCGTTCGACAATGGTGTTGAGTGTGGTGGCCAATAGTTCGAGCAATTGGGTTTCGCGATGGGAAAGCTGTCGCGGTGGTTGGGTGTCGAGTTGAAGTTGCTGGCGTTCAGGTTGAAATAAAAAACGCCCCAGGCGAATGCCCTCCGAATTTGCAACTGGAGCCAGCTGATTTCCCTTTTTTAAATGGATCAGATTTTTGATGCGCACGATGAGTTCCTCCTGGCTGAATGGCTTGCGGAGGTAGTCATTACCGCCGGAATCAAAGCCCTGCAATACGTCTTCGGTCTGGCTTTTGGCGGTCAGATAAATAATAGGCATTTGAGGGTCCAGGGCGCGGATCTCTTTTCCCAGCGAAAAGCCATCACGGTGCGGAAGCATCACATCGAGGACACACACGTCGGGGCGAAAAGTCTCAAAAGCGGCCATTACTTCGGCGCCATCAGCTACCCAATGCACTTCAAACTGGCGGCTTTGGAGGCTTTCCTGGACGATTTTTCCCAGGAAGGGCTCGTCTTCTACGTATAGGATCTTCATTGCGGGGTTGTCGGCTATTAGACTATTTATTGAATCAAATCATTCCACGTTTAAAATTCTTTGTTTTTACGCCAATCGTTGTTTGTCATCCTGAGCGCAGCGAAGGACCCGGATTGGAGAGTTATGCATACCGAGTCCTTCGCTGTGCTCAGGATGACAAACAACGATTGGTGATAAAGCTGAGCGTGTAGATTGGTGAATGCTGATTCCAGGTTCACCCATCCGTCGTTTACGGTGCACCGTAAACCGTGCACCGTGCACCGTCAAAGCTTAATCTCAATCCCATCCTTCTCGCGTTTGAAACCTGTAAGCGAATAAGAAAAGCTCACCATAAAGTAGCCCGCCAGGTTACGCACGCGTTCTTCTTCCAGGTAATTGAGCTGACTACTCCTGGTAATGCCAATATTTTTATTGAGCAGATCGTATGCTGCGAGTTTGATCTGCCCCTTGTTATTTTTCAAAACATATCGGGTAACACTGGCCCGCCAAAGCGGTATGCTACTTTTTGCACCAAAGTTTTCTCGGGAATAAATACGGAGATCAATACCCGTCCCGATGGCCCATCTTTTAGTAGGGAACACCGTGATTTCTCCAAAATACCGCTGATTTAAAAAGGACTGATTCAAGGCAGTACTGACCGAATATCTGGTGCAGTTCTGTGAAACCTCCCCGCCAAGACTCCAGTCTATCTTTTCCTTGCGGCGGTTGTCAAAAGAAACCTCCAAAGTATTCAGCCAGCGGTTGGTGATGTTTTCCAGATCGTTGACAAACAGAATTCCCCGATTGTAGGTATCGTTCAGGCGGGTATTGAGGTTGATCTTCAAGGGCCGAAGCGGAGTGCTGTAACTGGCATTCGCATTGACGATGTAGTCGTTTTTCACATTCACCGGCTGTGTAACCCGGCGAAAAAGTGAATCTATGGTAGCAGCATTGGTGATCCGGTTGTGCGTGTAGGTGGAATTGATCGAAACGAAAAAACTGCTCATGTTAAATTGATCGAAGTCCATAAAACTCGCCGCGAGATTGTGGGCGTATTCGGGACGTAACTCTGGATTACCGATGTACAGATCAAGTGGATTTGAGTTGTCCAGTGTGGGCTGAAGTTGCTCCAAAGAGGGCTCTCTGAAACTGGTATTGTAATTGAGATTGAAGTGACGGGTGGTGTTCAGATCGTAGTTAAAAAACGCACTGGGCAATACCCGGGTAAACGATCGCTGAATTGGATTTTCAATTGCTGAAATATCGCCGCCCAGTTGAGATTGTTGCAGTGCCGCCCCTGCGGTAAAATTATACTTCGGCCGGTTTTGCATAAAATTCAAACCAGCCCGGTCGTATCGATATCCCCGACGATAATCGGTACTTAGAAAGGGGTTGAATACCTCACCCGGGGTTGGCGTTGTGATACGATCGTAGAAATTTTTACCGGTGGAATTGAGGTATTGCTGATGTTCTACGCGGGTTTCCAGGTAACGACGTTTGCCAATGGGTTCTGTATAGGCCAGGGAGCCGCCATAATTAGCTGCATCGTCCAGATACGCCTGACGTTGATTGACCGTGGCTGTTTCCGGAGGATTTTGTTGCAAAAACTGGTTGACAGAAAGCAAACTTCCATCCCGCTGGTCGTCTCCAAGGTTACCGCTGACATTTGCTATCAGGGCACGGCCTTTTCGGCCAAAACGCAGGCGGTAGGTAAGACTTGCATCGCCTTTTAGGGTTTGGCCATTAGCGGAATAGTCGCGGGTACCCAGGTTTTGGAGCAGGTCTGTGGTGTCAAACGTATGAGAAGCCCCTAGGCTTTGAAAAAGGCCGTCGTTGAAGCTTAATTTGGAACGAAACGTGAGATTCTGAAAGGAATCCAGCTTTGTTTTGAGGGTAAGATTAAGGCGGTGGTTCTGATTTTGATTGAGTCGGTCCTCCGTTTCTTCTGAGTTAAAAGTGTTGTTTCCGAGCGTATTCACCCGGGTTGCCTGGCGTTCGAGGTCGTTTTCGATTCTGTTGTAAAAATAATTGGCGCTTAGGGAAGTATGTTTAGAAAGATCGGTGTTGAGGTTGGCTCCACCCGCCCAACTTTCAGTAAAACCCCGATCCAGCATCGGACCCATTGGTACGCCACCGTCTTCAATGTTGAACGACAAACGCATCTGACTTCCGCTGCTGCCGCCTCCACCGCCCATGAAATTGCCCAGCCCACCCATAAAATTGATGTAGTCCTGAAAAGAAAAACCCTGCTGGTTGTTATTGTTGGACATTCCTATAGCTGACATCTGGGTACGTCGTCCGAATCGGTTGACATTGAAATTGCCTTCGTACCGGCCTTCGGTACCGGCTCCGATATTGGCTTTTCCGAAATAGCCATTCTTTTTGCCGTCCTTCAGTTTGAGATTGATGGTCCGTTCATCGCGACCGTCTTCAATGCCGGTGAACTCGGCAGACTCCGATTTTTTATCAAATACCTGTATCTTGTTCACAGCATCTGCCGGCAGGTTTTTGGTGGCAATTTTGGGGTCATTTCCAAAAAACTCCTTGCCTTCCACCAGTACGTTTTGTACCGTTTTACCCTGCGCTTTAATACTGCCATCGGGCTGTACCTGTATGCCTGGGAGCTTTTTAAGCAGATCTTCTACCACGGAGCCGGGTTGGGTTTTGAACGCCGCGGCATTGTATTCCAGCGTGTCTTTGTGCATGCTTAGCGGCACCCGATCGGCGGTGATCTCTACATCTTTCAACAACATGGAAGAAGGCTCGAGCACGATCTTTCCCAGGTCAGTTTTGCCTTGACCGGAGGCTATTTTGAGGGATTGCCAATGGTTTTTATATCCGAGATAACTGACCTGCAAGATGTATTCGCCCGACTCCACGCGCTTCAGGTTAAACTGCCCGGCATCATCTGTGAGACCGAATAAAACGAATAGAGAATCCTTGGCTTCCAACAATACTACGCTGGCGGCAGGCAATCCAATGCCACTTGAATCAGCTATCTGACCTTCAATATTGATGCTTTGAGCAGAAATTTGTACCGCGAAAAGGCAGGAGAGTAGGAGGGAAACAGCTTTTGTAAAAGCCGGTTTACCCCCTGTAGCTTTCTTCCCCGTCAAGGATTGACAGGGAGGATTAATATATGAATATTTCATAGCTTAATTATTAGTCTGAATGTAATCAGGAGCGGAATTGGCACCCGGATGAAACGGATTTGCACAGAATTTAAATTCTGTGCAAATCCGTTTCATCCGGGTGCCATTGTTCAGAACCTGACTTGAAATGAGGGTGGCATATCAATTCCGAATGATCACCTTCATCGTACCACCGCCACCGCCAGGGGTTGCTCCCATTTCTTTCATTTTCTCATCCCGGATCTTGTTGAATTCCGCACGGGTCACAGATTTGCCTTTGGTGGGTTTTTCAATGGCCTTTTTGTCCGGCGTTTTCAACTCCACCTTATCCGCCACTACCGTACGATCTCCATTGGCCATGCTAATTTCCAGAATGAGGCCAGGCAGATCAGCAAACTCGCCGGGGCCAATGCTAACGGGAATCTGTGCGGCAAACCAAGCCTCCACCTGGCGCGAGGTGTCTTGCAATACAGCTTTTTGGCACAAATAGCCAGCTACCTGTTTTTGCTCCGCGCTGATCTTCCATTTCATCCTTTTGGGCTCCTCCTGGATCAGGAAAAACCGGCCAAAGAACTCCGTGCTTTCGATCCGCTTTCCTTGCTCGATGTCCTGGTATTGATGATTTTCAGGACGCATCATTTTGATGTTCATTTTGACATCGCCTTCGCCATTGTCGGCGGTGAACGATGCGTCCGTGCCCCCTGGCGACTGTTCAGGAGCATCGGTGTACAGGCATTCCTTTGAATTGAAGGTCAATGTTTTGGCGGCTTTTTGCTCCGGGGGTACCATTTTGCGGAACTCCGCTTCGTCCATGCCTTCCGGCGTTTCAATTTTGATCTTTATGGTCTCCGTGTAGGTCACCACGCCTTCAGTTGTTTGAGCAAAGCCCAGCCATGGAAGGAAAAGGATGAGTAGAATGGGTAGTTTTTTCATGATAAAAATTTTTTAATGAATGAATTTAAGGTGGCGGCCAATGTGATTTGTACTCGGGTGGAGTAAGTTTTGCTCCTTGACCAAACTAATCCCCAACACTGTCAGCTAGCACCCAATGACCATATTGAATTGGAAACAAAGGTCAGACACTCCCGGGTTAATCAACCTTGATACAACCTTAATTAAGGTTAAAGCATGGTGAAGGGCTTTTACCAGCGCGTACCTTTGGGCCAGATGTTTCGACAACGCCATCATATTGCTATTTTACTACTTTCTCTGGGACTCGTTCTATTGGGTATTTTCCTCTGGCTTTTTCTAAAAAAAACATGGGAAGATGAATCTAACAGTCTACGCCAGGAGACCAATTTGTTGTTTGTTGATGCGGTGCACAGTATTGAGCGCAAGATGTTCGAAAAGCTGATCGTAAGAAGATTAGAGAATGGTGGCGGTGATACCACGGTAAGTATTTCACTTCACCTACCGACTCCAAAACACATCACCGATTCTGCAAAAGCCTTTGCCCTTGTACAGGAGCGTTCGATCCAGACAGGCATGGTACTCAATAGCATAGACACCAGCTATCCGAACATGAAATTTGTGCTGAACACCGATCATACCTTTGACAAGGCTGAAATGTCTGGTACGCTTTCGATGTTTATGACCGCTGATTCCATTAATCAAGTTTGTACAGATTCGATCGATCCGCAGATATTGAAGTCTTTGGAGTTAAATTTTGGGCTGGCAATCCAGAAATCCGGATTGCCGGTGGCCTGGAAAGTGATCCGCCCAGACAGCTTTGCCTACACTGAAGCTCATCGTGGACATTTCATGGCGGGTAAATATACGGACATGTTGAGTGGCGAACAATTGGGCGTAGAGATCCGCAATTACCAAGCATATCTTTTTCAGAAGATCGGTCCGCAAATGCTGTTTTCCATCCTGCTCTTTGCTTGCATGGGTCTGGCATTTTTGTTTGTATATCAAAGTTTTAAAAAGCAAATGCGCCTTACGGAGATCAAAAATGATTTTATCCGGAACATGACGCATGAGTTAAAAACCCCCATTTCAACAGTGAGTGTGGCCATCGAAGCGATGCAGAATTTTGATGCGCTTGCTGACCCAATCCGCACCCGGGAGTACCTCGCCATTTCCCAACTCGAACTCAACCGACTCACGCTTTTAGTGGACAAAGTGCTCCGGATGTCGCTCTTCGAGCAAGGCGATCCGGAATTTAAAACAGAGTCCATCAACCTTCAGGCGCTGGTCCAAGAAGTATTGGCTGCCATGAAATTGCAGTTTGAAAAATACCGGGCAGAGGTGAATTTTTCCTTTTCAGGCACGGACTTTTTATTGCGTGGTGATCGTTTACATTTGGTCAGCGTACTGTACAACCTGTTAGAAAATGCGCTAAAATACAGCATTTTGCCGCCTAAAATAATGGTAAGCCTGTCGCATTCCGGAAGTCAGTTGACGTTGAAAGTCAGCGACAAGGGTAGAGGTATTCCAACGGAATACTTGGGCCGTATCTTTGAAAAATTCTTCCGCGTACCCACTGGCGATGTACATGATGTCAAAGGACACGGATTAGGCCTGAATTATGTGGCCGGGGTTGTTCGCCTGCATCAGGGGAGTATTGAAGTGGAGAGTAAGGAGGGCGTTGGGACGGAGTTTATCGTTAAGTTGCCGACTTCAGGGGTATAGAAATTTCGTGTGTTTTTATTTAGGAACTTGCTTTTATTTGCAATTGTAAGTGAATCAAAATGTGCTACCTTAACCGTCTTTCATAATATGTCTACTCGTCGTCATGCCTTAAAAACCCTGGTTGCTGGAGCCGCAGCGCTCGCGACCTCTCCCAAATTCGCTTTCGCCGAAAACAAGGCAACCCAATTTTCAACCAACAATCCACTAATCACCAATACGCCAATCCTCAGAAAAGGAAACATCCGTCACTCCGTCTGCCGCTGGACTTATGGCGATCTATCCCTCGACGAAGTTTGTATTTTTGCCAAACAGATAGGGCTCTCCGCAATTGACCTCATCGGCCCGAAAGAATGGGACATTTTGAAAAAACATGACCTTGACTCCTCCATGTGCAATGGCGCTGAGATCGGCCTTACCAAAGGATTCAACGACCCGCAATATCATGCCCAACTGGTGCAAAACTATTTGGATGTGATCCTACAGGTGGCAAAGGCGGGATACAAAAACCTAATCTGTTTCAGTGGAAACCGTAATGGCATGGACGACGAAACGGGCCTGAAAAACTGTGTTGCCGGTTTGCAAAAGATCCTCCCGCTCGCCGAAAAAAACGGCGTGGTGATTCAGATGGAACTCTTCAACTCCAAGGTAGATCACAAGGATTATATGTGCGACAAATCCGCCTGGGGCATAGAACTCTGCAAACGCCTGGGGTCAGAAAACTTCAAGCTACTCTACGACATATACCACATGCAGATCAATGAGGGCGATGTGATCCGCACGATCCGAGGCCATCATCAATACTTCGGCCATTACCATACAGCCGGGGTACCTGGCCGCAATGAAATTGACGAAACACAGGAGCTCTTTTACCCGGCCATCATGAGAGCCATTGTTGAAACCGGTTATAAAGGGTATGTAGCACAGGAGTTCATTCCGACAGCAGGTGACAAACTGGGGTCTCTAAGCAAGGCGATCGATATTTGTGATGTATAGAATGGCTTCGGTTTTCTCAAAAACGGCCCGTTTTTATTTGGTCTGGTGATAGGATTTTTGCGTGACTGAAAGGCCCCTTGATTTAATTCACCATTTGAAAAAACCTATGAAAAACGCTTGTTTAATTGTCTTTTCGCTACTTTTGATAATACTCACTTCGTGTAAGGAGTATAATAAATCCATTTATGAAGGTTGTTGTGGGACCGAGTCGATCACGGATTCTATTCCTATGACCGTGAAATTGTGGAATGATCAAGGTTTGTTGGTTGATTCTCATGTGGTGGCCAGCGTATCGATTCCTAATGTATTTACCCCGGATTCAGTCTATTATGAAGACCATATTTTCTTGATGTGTGGAATCTATGTTGTAAAGGTAGTGACTGCAAAATATACCAGTGAATCGGGTGAAACCTTGTTTGAAAATGGAAATTTTCAAGTGTACGATACAGGACCAGCCTGGCATGGCCAAAAACCGAATGGGGAGTATTATTACGGTAGTTTCGACTATGAAATTACGCTGGAGTTTTGGAATGGAACACTTAAAACGTACACCGGACGTGCTTGTTCCTTTAAATGTGGTGCAGAAGGTTTTCCTACAGAGAAGCTCCCTAATTGCTTTTTCCCAAGCCAGAACGATGGATTTGGTGGTATTGATACGAGTCGGCCTTACCCCATAGAATGTTTTTAATACGTTTAAGGTACTGGCCAAGTCCTACACTCCCCTCCTTTTTCTGTTCCTTTACACCCATTTTGGAATTAATTTCCTTGACTATGCTTAAACATTTCGCCTTACAACTGCTTGATTTCTTTCGCTTTCATAAATCCTATTCTCAGGATGGGGAAGACATGGTCATGCGTGCCTTATTCGAGTATTTGCCAAAAGGTTACCGAGGTTTTTTTGTGGACGTAGGCGCACACCATCCGGTCCGGTTTTCAAACACCTTCCATTTTTACAAAAAAGGTTGGCGCGGGATCAACATTGATGCGACCCCTGGCAGCATGCGTCCATTTGGATGGGTCCGTCGCCGCGATATAAATCTTGAATTAGGCATCGGGGCAGAACGTGGAAGCCTTAGTTTTTTCTGTTTTGACGAAGCAGCACTCAACACGCTTTCCGAACAGGTTGCGCAGGAAAGAGCTGCCGGTGGACGTTACAAAATCACTAAAAAAGTGGAGGTGCCTGTGCTTCCGCTTCGTGAAGTTTTGCGGCAAAATTTGCCTGTCGGCACCCAAATTGATTTCCTCAGCGTGGATGTAGAAGGCATGGACGAAATGGTACTGCGCTCCAACGATTGGCAGGTCTTCCGCCCAACCTTTGTACTGGCAGAGGACACCCACTTTGATCCCAACGAAGGCAAAACCCAAGCCTCTGACGTATATGCCTTCCTTCGCGAGCAAGGCTACCAAATGGTTGCAAAAACACCCAGAACCCTGATCTTCAAAGATTCGCGCTAACGAATCAGCGTTACGTCTCCTTTCTTTTTCCCGATCCGGCCATCATAGTATTCCAACTCCAGGTAATAAACATATACGCCCGCCGAAGCTGGTTTTTTGCGAAAAACACCGTCCCAGCCTTGCTGTTCCTCGTTGGGCGGAAAATCATACCGTTCAAAAACCAGCTCTCCCCAACGATCGTAAAACCGGAGTACCTTTATTTTTGAAATGCAGTCCAATTTGGTGAACGCGGTCAAATAATCGTTTTGCCCATCCTCGTTTGGACGAAAAACATTGGGAATGTAAACAGCAGTTTCACATTCCGGGACCTCGACAAAAACCCACACCGCTTCCCCTGCCTCACATCCTGCCGAATCCTTTACCAACACCTGGTAACCAAGCGACCCCGTTAAGGTTGCGGTTGGATCTTGTACCGTTGGGTCGTTCAGCCCTGTCGGTGGAGACCATTGGATCTCAGTGCTTAGCGAGGCGAAAACTTGTAAGGGTAATATTACAGGTTGGTTCCATTTCGTGCTGATGGTGTCGGGCAAGGAGAGAGACAGCTCTGATTGGCTGATGGTGAATGTTGCCAGGGTGTCGCAGCCATTTCCGGTTGCTGGCAGCAATAGGGTAAAATTGGAGGGACTTGTATAGGATTTACCGGCAATGACCACTGAATCGCCGGGGCATAAATGAATTTGTTCGGATACTATAGGGAGTGGATGCGCTGTCGCAAGAATGGTCAAGGCGGTATCACAGGTGGTCAGCCCCGGAATGGTGTCCTTCAAGATCATGCTTTCTGTAAACACATGACCATATGAGATCAAGGTATCTCCGACACAAAAATCGAGGGCTACCAGCTTCGGAATCAGGGTACTTTCATACGCAAAGAGGGTCAAAATCGTGTCGCAACCTACCGATGCAAACAAGGTGTCAGCATAGATCCCGCCCTGGCTGATCATTAAGTTGTAAGCCTGCACGGTATCGCCAGAGCAAAAATAAAGGCTCTCCGTACGTGCAACGAATGGCTGGTATGCAGCGACCACTAAAAAGGTGGTATCACAGCCTGTGGGGTTAGAAGTGGTTTTGGAAAAAAGCCCCGCCTGCGTAATGCTTATCCCGTGGGAAATAATGGTGTCGCCCTCACAAAACTGAACACTATCCTGTACTTCCGTTATATTATTGAAATCAGAAAAAAAGCCAAACCGCGCCCCCGTTGCAAATTCAGCGCCACACAAAAAGCCAGCGTGAAATTTGCCCAATGTATTTTCTACAATGGATGAAAACTGAGCCGGAACAGCAAATGCATCAAAGGGCAAAACGGCTGCAACAAACTCTCCTCCGGAACCAGGTACCACCGAAAATGCTGTGGCCGGAATCAAACCAAGATTCCCATTGAGCAAAAAACCGCTCTCAAATCCTGCCCGGGTGGTCACTTCAAGCCAAAAAGGTTCATCGGTTGGGCGTACAAATCGAACCGAGGTAGAGCCTGTACAATCCAAAGGGGGCATGATCTCTCCTGAAACTTCGCAGCCATTGCCCGTCATTTGCAACACACCCACCGGATCGGTGGCTTCTATAAAATACTGCCCGCCATCAATATCCACAACAAAAGTCTCCCCTGCACCTACCAGGCCTGCAAATGCGCCATTCACTTTCAATTGCGTTCCTGCAACTGTTCCCACCACAAAGGCTTTTTCTGTACCTGTCAGAAATCCTTTTTGCACGATATATCGCTTTCCCATTTTGCTAATTGGAATGATTTGGTCGCCCATCAAGTCGCTACAACTCCCCCCAAAGACAACGCCACGAAGCAAATCATCCTCCATGGTCACGGCAATTGGCTTATTGGCCACTACGTGTGTTCCGGTGGGATGTTGGTCTGGTTCCCAGCCGATGGCCTCCCCCGCCCATGCTTGCCCTTTTTGCAAAACAATGGTAAACGTTGATCCGGCCCCGTGACCCACGATGGCTTTGGTTGGGGTGATAGTCACGTTTGTTCCGTCTTCGGTCGCCACAATATTAAAGGAAGCGCGTGGTATAGGCAGGTGGTTTGGACTGGTCGAATTGGGCAAATAAGTCTGAAAAGGTACGTAGAACTCCTTACCTAAAGCATTTTTGCCCTTCATAGAAAAGATTTCAGGATTGCACTGACAGCCTCCGATTACCTCGTAGTAGGCCGTTATAGGCGTTGTAGCGGTGATCAAAAAGCCTCGGTTCAGGACCGTATTCGCGGGAGTACACTCCGCGTTGTTCATGCCAAAAAGCAGCGAGCTGATCTCCCCGCTGGTATTGGGCGGCAAAAAAATATTCTGGACGGGAAAGCCCGGATTGGCCGGTTGAGATAGAATAACAGTTGCAGCCGATTCGTAAGTCGAAATCCTAAACGTGATGGGGCGATCATAATCAACCGTTCCCTGGCCTTGCGTTACTTCGGGCGCTGCAAACCAAAACTCGGTGTCTTTTTGTGCCCGGATCAAACCGGCCCACCCAATAAATAATAGCAACGCAATGTATGTTTTCAAAAGTAGATAAGGTTGGTGTGTTTAAAAGAGACTTCAGCAAAAATACAGAAAAATTTGGGATAATCAAGTGCGCCGGTCAGGCCGATCTCGGAACCAAGAATGATGCGATTGTATATATTGATGTTGTAGTAATCCAAAGTAAGGTGGCAAGAAAAACGTTAACTCCAATATAATAACGTATCAAAATTTGTACAAAATACTACGCCTAAACCCAACTTAATCTCAGTAATAATTGATATTATACTGCTTGTCAGAATAAAGAAAGACGCCTGAATTATTTTGCTGCAGATTTTGGAACGAGTACCTTTGATACGTAGCATATCATTCATATTTTCGCCAAAATAAGTCGATTACATTCAGATCTGTGGCGCACACTATTCCATTCAAAACCATGCTTCTCTCCAACGAATTACTATTCCTCACGGCAGAAAAGCCAGCGCTCTCCAACGCTGTTGGGGGCTTTGCCCGACAACTTATGGTCTTAGCCCGGGAAGAACCCAGTGCATCCGCCAATCGGGACTTTCTTGCCAAGGTGCTGGCGGCGGCAAATTTGAATCTGGCACAGGATGCCCTTCTCGCGGAGATCCCTCAAGGAGAATCCCGGGCTCTTGCCGCGGATTTAAATGAATACAAACCCAGACAAGTACTGGTCTTTGGTCTGTTGCCCACCCAATTGGGTCTGTCCTTTGAGGCAGAATACTACCAACCGCTTTCTTTTTACGGCTTCACATGGTTGTTCGCTGACAAACTTTCAGCTCTGGAACCAGATAAAGTGAAAAAGACTCAGCTCTGGTCGGCCCTGAAGCAAATATTCCTGTAACCCGTAATCCAGCTCGTTCATATATCATAGTTCATGCATCATAGTTCAAGATTGCAAATCCTCCAACTCTGCCACAAGTTTCCATATCCGCTCAGAGACGGCGGTGCCATTGCCGTGACCTATCTGGCGAAAGCCTACGCCGCGCTCGGACATGAGGTGACCTTACTCTCTATGAACACCAGTAAACACTGGTTTGACATCTCTACCTTACCACCTGATTTTGACCACTATGTAGCCATGCACACGGTTTTTGTGGAAAATCATATTCGCATTCTTCCCGCCCTACACAATCTTTTTTTTAGCAATAAATCCTACCATGTAGATCGTTTTGAGAGCGCAGAATTCGCGGAAAAACTAGCCAGATTATTGCAAAAAAACACCTTCGATGTAGTACAACTGGAATCCATTTTCCTTGCCCCTTACCTGCCCATCATCCGCCAATATGCTCCAGCCGCAAAAGTTGTACTGCGGACGCACAACGTCGAGCACGAAATTTGGGAACGAGTGGCTGACAATGCCAGCCCCTTAAAAAAATGGTATTTACGCAGTATAACACCCCGTCTAAAGGCATATGAACTGGAGCAGATTAATCACTGCGATTTAGTGGTAGGCATCAGTCAACGGGACGTAGCACAATTCAAAAACCTGGGTCTGCACCAACCTGCCACTGTTTGTCCCATTGGTCTTGATTGCCGGGATTATCGTCCTGATCCTACAAGCTTTCTCCGCCCCCTTAGCCTTTCCTTTATCGGTTCGTTGGATTGGATGCCAAATCAGGAAGGTCTGCGCTGGTTTCTGGATACGATCTGGCTGCCCTTGCTGGCGCCAAATTTCCCGGAACTTACCTTCCATATTGCAGGTCGAACCGCTCCGCGCTGGCTACGCGAACTGGACATGGAGCGCGTTACCTTCCACGGTGAAGTCCCGGACGCTGCAGATTTTTTGAACCAACATTCAGTCATGGTAGTACCCTTGCTTTCGGGTGGTGGGATGCGGGCAAAGATCCTGGAAGGTATGGCGGTAGGCAAAGTCGTGCTTTCTACGAGACTGGGCATAGAAGGGATAGAAGCAACAGACCGTCAGGAATGCCTTTTGGCGGATCAACCGGCTGAGTGGTTAGATGCCATTCGCTGGTGTTACGAGGAAGGAGAAAATCTAGCTGCTTTGGGAAACCGGGCGAGGCTATTTTGTGAACAACACTTTGATAATGAGGAGATAGCCAGGAAATTGGTGGCGGTGTTGTAGCTCCTGCATAATTGACCAAAAAAGACAAAATGCAGGCAGCGCCGCCTGCTATCTTTGCCCCATGAAACATACGAAAATACTTGCCCGTTCGCTAAAACAATGGTGGGCAAATCTCCTGCTGATACTGCTCTTCCCAGCACTCCTCTCCGCGCAGGAAGTATTTATAAAAACATACGATCATTTTTTTACCGA
>CANJPT010000016.1 GCA_947476195.1 Lewinellaceae bacterium
CCAGTTTTCAGTTCCATGTAAATCCCATTTTAGCAAGTTGAGCGTTTATTTTTATGGTGTTTTTGATTTATTACACTATAAATCAAGTTTGTCGAGTAACGTAATGTTGCAACGCTGCGTTGCACAAGTCTGGGCGCTCGAAAAAAATCTGCAGCAGTGTGCGGCCCTCTTTTGGGGTTTTATATTGTTTTAAGTGCTTGAATTTAAACGTTTTAGAGCGTTTTTGAGGGCGTTTTTTGTCGCAAACTTCAACAGTTTTTGCGACATGCTCATAGGTTGTGACAGTTGTAGTGAAACTGTGAAACAATGATTCCAAGCCTTTTTCGTCCTGTACTAATATGGGGCTCTATGGTCAGGGCAGCAATGCACTTTTTTCTAATCTCTTGATAGCGATGGAAACAAAATTCGGGTTAGAGAACATGGTTTTCTTCCGGTCGCTCCATTGCTCAAGCTGTTGGGTGATTAGCGTAATATCATTGGTGGCCTGTTTTTGGGCAATAAAATCAATGGTTGATAATAATTCTAGCCCAAAAGCGGAATAGAAGCCTTGTAAAAACTGTTTGGTTTTGTCAACAATGTCGGTGTAGTCGGTTTCTTTTTTTTCTGCCAGGAAGGACAAAACGTCCTTTTCGGCATCCATAACCAAACTCAGTTCGTCAAAAGGTTTCTTATCCTTGGAGCTGTATCCAGACAAATAACTTCCATTGAGGTAGTACAAAACATGTTTAACCTTACTGGAGTAAGGGCCATAAAAATTGGGTTGGAATTCCAGTTTGAATACATCCTTTGCCCCAAAGCGCTGCAAAAAATAAGCAACTTTTTCAGCAGCGAACTCAGAGACAAATTCGCCGCTGCGTACCAGATCATACAAAACAGCCAGAAGCATGGCCCGCGCCGGTGTAAGAGCAACCCGCTCTTTCCGAAGCACTTCTTGCACCACATAATTAGGTTGATAAACCAGCACCTGACAATCAACCGCTGAAAGATGCTTTTCGATGATGGTCTTGACTCGGCTCCAGTCCAAACCTCCGTTTCCTGCCCCTAAGGGTGGCACTGCTATGGATTTTATTTTTTGTGCCTGGATTATTTGTACAAGTGAAGTCAAGCCTTCTTCAATATAGCTGTACTCCGATGGTTTGCGCCAGTCCGTTTTAGTCGGGAAATTGATGATGATCTTTTTTCCTCCAATCAAGGTTTGTTCTTCTGTTACAAGCAGCTTGCCAATCCCTATAGTTTTATCCTTACAAGCCTTGAGATATTGCTTGTAGTTTTCGGGATATGCCTTTTTGAATTGTAAGGCAATGCCCTTTCCCATGACACCCACAGTATTTACCGTGTTGACAAGCACTTCGGCCTGGCTTTCGAGCAGATTACCTTCGATAAATTGAATCATGGCTTAGAAGTAATAATCAGGTTTAACATATATCTGGTTTGCAGGAACACCCTTATTAATCAGTTCGTTTTTGGCAGCTTCGTTGTAAACAATCCAAAACACAATGGCTTCGGGCGGAATGTCTGATTCTACTAAAAACTCTGCTTCTTTTCGTCGTTTTAGGTCATTATCGTTATCCTGTTTCCAGTATTTTGCACCTATTGCGGGCTTATCTATCAGACTGTCAATGTTTTGAACATCTTTTTTGTCGAAAAACTCAGTAAATCCGTCTACAGCATGGCCATTCGTAAATACAAATGGCAAATCATGGTCTATCATCTTTTGTACCGTGCTAACACAATAAACAATTTTCTCCGGCGGTACAGACGGCACCGTATTGAACCCTTTTTGAATAACGTAGAGCATGGGCATCCGCGCACCAAAATAAAATGGGATGTACAAACCCAAGGCTTTGCCATTTGGCATTTTGAATTGGCTCCGGCTACTGATCAGACTACTATCGCCAATAGACACATAGGAAGTATTGGCATTGGGCGAAGATGCATGCGCAATGCCATGTTGAAGCACATGTGGGACATTGTCAATGTGCATCATACGATAAATGCCTGTTTTATCCAATTCTGCCATAAAAAGTGGCTAAAGATAGTGTTTTTGATTTACAGTTTTTCGATCAACAGAAGCGGCAAGAGGCTATCTCATAATTTTATCAATTTATTCCTCCGCTTCCTTGCCATGAAGTCGGACTTTAATTCCATGTAAACCCCATTTTAGCAAGGTGAACATTTACTTTTTCCTCCCATTGGGACACTTCGCCCAGCAGCGCAGGAAGCGTCGTTTCATAGCGTTCTGCCAACTCCTTGATGCGTTGGGTCAGCCGTTGACTGATGCGCTGCATTTCGTTCTTCACCGTGTTTTCGATGGTGGCAATCCATTTGTCCTCTACCACCAGTGTCTTTATTTCGGCTTCCGTCAGGGAGGGGTATTTGTCCTGTAGTTTTTTGTCCAACCCGGCTTTGGTCTCTTTCACCTTTCTGTTGGCTTCAGCTTGCTCCTCTGACAGTTTCAGGTATTGCTCCAGCACCTTCTTCTTTTCCAGTAACTCAGCATTGGTTTTGTCTGCTTTCAGGTCGGCGGCTACCGTCTTCAACTCCGCATTTACAGTAGCTTTGTTTACTTTGTCCAAGGAGCCGAAGAAACCTTCCTCACCGCTGTGTTCCTCCTCCAGTTCTTCCAATTGAGCGGCAAGCGCATCGCGGTTGGCCTCTAATTGCTCCAAGGCTTTTTGCTCGGTTTCAAAGTAGCGGTGTATCAAAAGTCCTTTGGGAATGAGTCTGCCTTCAAATTCTTTCTTCGCCCATTCCACCGCATTGCCAACTTTCCAGCCATCGCTGACCAGCAAATAGCAATCGTCCTGCATGGTTTCCATCCAGTAGGTCATCAGGTGCTGGTACACGTCGTATTTATCAATCAGTTGGAGGTTGCTGAAGGCATCCAGCAAATCTTTACTGAGGGTATGAATGAAGGCTTTGGGCTTGGTATCGGCATCAATAGCCTTACAAATCGCCGTGTTTTTGTTTTTCCAAGCAGTAAATACTGCATTCACCTTATTGGAGTAGGTGACGAATTCAGGATGGGAGAAGATGTTTTGCTTGATGTCTTCCTGGGCGATTTTCAGTTTGCTGAAATCAGGCCGCTTGCTTTTTTCAAACAGGTGGTTTTTGAGGGTCGGGTAAACCGTCCAATAATGTTGGAGTGCTTCGAGGTCGGCATTCGGGATGTCGCCCTGCAAATGCGCTTCGATGTTTTGAATGTCTTCGGATTCGGTGCTGTCTATGTAGCGCGGAATATTCAGGTTAAATTCCTTTTCGGCAATCTCCGTCAAAGAGACCATCCGACTGAACTTGGGTACTTCAATCTGTTTGTTGAAGACATCTACAATCTTATGTATGTCCTGTTCCCGGAGCCGGTTTTTGTTCCCATCTTTTGCAAAGCCCTTCCCGGCATCCATCATAAAAACACCCTTCCGGGATTCGGCATTTTCCTTGTCCAACAAAATCAGACACGCAGGAATGCCAGTGCCGTAAAACAAGTTGGCAGGCAGCCCAATGATGCCTTTCACGATGCCCTTTCGAATCAGGTTTTGGCGAATTTCCGCTTCTGCATTTCCTCGGAAGAGGACACCGTGGGGCAAAATAACCGCTGCTTTACCATTGCGTCGAAGCGATTTGACGATGTGCAGTAGAAATGCGTAATCGCCATTTTTGGCAGGAGGTACGCCGTAGCCGTAGAAACGACCACTTTCCTGTTGTTCTTCCGGAATATTCACCCCATTGCTCCAACTCTTAAAACTAAACGGGGGATTGGCAACGACGAAATCAAAAGTTTTGATCCGTCCGCTATCATCCCGAAAAAGTGGATTGGAGAGGGTGTTGCCATGCTTGACGACTGCGGTGGGGTTGTTGTGCAGGATCATATTCATGCGTGCCAAGCCAGCGGTGGTGGTATCGTTTTCCTGCCCAAACACAGAAATCAATTTCTCTGCTTCATCCGCCACTTTCAAAAGCAGCGAGCCAGAGCCGCAAGTGGGGTCATACACGGACGTTTCGGAGGTTGAGTTTTGGCTGTTGATCCCGATAATTTTTGCCATTACCCGGCTTACTTCGGCAGGGGTGTAAAACTGCCCCTTGCTTTTGCCACTTTCGGTAGCAAAGTGCCGCATCAGAAATTCATAGGCATCCCCCAAGATGTCATCTCCTTCTGCACGGTTGCCCCCAAAATTCAGAGAAGGGTTTTCAAAGATGGCAATGAGGTTGGTCAGTTTCTTCACCATGTCTGCCCCGCTACCCAGCTTGTCGGGGTGTGCAAAGTCGGGCATATCCGACAGTTTGTTGGCTTCCGCGATGGGGCCAATGATCTTTTTGTTGATGTCCTCCCCGATGTTTGGCGTGTTTTTTAACGCCACCATGTCCTGAAACGTAGAACCTGCGGGAATCTTGATCGGGGCGAAAGGTTGCCCTGCATATCGGTCGCTGATGTATTTGATGAAGAGCATCACCAGCACGTAATCTTTGTATTGGCTGGCATCCATGCTGCCGCGAAGTTCGTCGCAGGATGCCCAGAGAGAGGAGTAGAGTTCTGATTTTTTGATTGCCATTTAATTTTCTAATTCTTTGATATTCAATATTAAAGAAAAACACCCCTGCTCCTGCGTTAATCGCAGAGGCAAGGGCGTATTGGTAATGGAGGCGATTGAGTCATTCGGATTACGGCTATTTTCGGGGGAAAGATAGCACCGTATTCCGACTTCTTGGGCCTGATTTACCCTTTTGGTTTTGGGCTTTTCATAGTAGAGCTTAGGGTACAATACCATACTACCACTTGGCAGCCGCCAGGAGACTTATCCGGTTTAAACCGGAAGGTCGCAAACATCAGTTCATTGGTCAGACGCTGGGGCTGTTTTGAAGGCATTTACAGGAACACCCCAATTGAGCTTGGGGAATGAAAAAACGCCCTGAAAGTTCAATTTTGCGTATTTTTTCAATAGCACTAATCCTGCTTACTCCCGGCAATGGTGATGCCCAGGCCACCATCTATTCGGATGGCCTGCCCGGTGAAAAAGCCGCCATTTTCGCCTGAAACATAAACAATCAGTGCTGCCACTTCTTCTGGCGTACCAATCCTTTTCAACAAATGCATGTCCACACATTCCTGATATACCGCTTCCGGATCAGGTGAAAGTTGGATAGCATCGCGTAACATAGGCGTATCAATCGTGCCGGGACAAACGGCTATACAGCGAATTTCCGGACCATAATCAACGGCGATGCTCCGGGTTAGCCCGAGCAGGGCAGTTTTAGAGGTCACATAGGGTGCAACCGTTTTTTGAGCTATAAAGGCCTGTACACTCGACACGTTCACAATTACGCCTTGTCCTTGCAGTTGCATCTGTGGAATGGCGTGTTTTGAACACAGAAAAGCACTTTTCAAGTTAACATTCAGGACAAGATCCCATTCGGCTTCCGTGGTTTCTGTCACCTTTGAATACCGTTGAATACCTGCATTGTTTACCAAAATATCCAGGCGACCAAAGGAGTGAACAGCTTGTTCTATAGCCTGTTTCACTTGCGTTTCCATTGAAACATCACAGCGTATAAACAGTGCGTTTTCGCCCAATTCATCCACCAATTGCTGCCCCAAAGGATCGGTGTCTAACAAGACAACCCTGGCATTTTCCTTATAAAAAGCGCGGCAGCAGGCCGCTCCAATTCCTTTTGCACCGCCCGTGACAATAACGGTCTTGCTGTTAAAAAACATATTATTATTTTTTTCAATCATGTGACGGCAAGGCCAATCCGATGATACCTGCATCAATTTTTGTGATGTTCCAACGTCCAAGGTTGGCTGCATAGATCTGGTCCATTGCAACACCTCCAAAGGCGATATTGGTTGGATTGGACAAGGTATGCCCTTCCCAATCCTCGATCAGGACGGTAACCTCCTGTTTCGGTGTAACCTTAAAAATCTTGTTGGGTGAATAACAAGAAACGTAAAGATTACCCATCGCATCCAAAGCCAGGCCATCGGGTACCGTTTCCGGAAGGGTACAAACAAGGCTACGTTCGCCCGCACTGCCGTCTGCCTGCATGGCAATTCGTTCTACGCCGGGTAAAAAAGAGACTGCCACAAACAGATGCTTTTCCTCCAACCCCATGGCCATTCCATTGGCAAAATTGAATGGACCCGCATGCCAGATTTCACCGCTGCCCTCTGGTGAAAACTTCAAAATCTTGCCATTAACGGATCTAAATTCTCCACTTTCACTGACGTATAAATTCCCCTTTTTGTCAAATACCGCGTAGTTCGGTATATTGAACAGATGTCCAGCTGCTCCCTCGGCGAAGCGTTCCAGTTTTAAAGTATTCAGGTCTAAGTGCCAAATACACTTTTTCCCTAAATCACAGATTGCCAGCCATTTAGCACCGGGACTAAACGCAATACCAAGGATGAACCCACCGGTATTAGCGACCTCATCGACTACTTTACCATCCGATGAAATACGGTAGATCTGGCCAGCTTCTCCGCCTGCCCAGACGCTGCCATCGGGATGTACTGCGACACACTCGGGGTGATCGAGGCCGGCCGCAAATTCGCTTGCTTTTGATAAGAGTGGATGCACTTTTTAGGTATGAGTTATGAATTATGAATCAGATAAAATCGCCTTCAAACCCTGAGGCTTCTAATCGAGTAGTCACTATTTGTCCTGCTTCCAGTCGCAGCCATTCACCTGCATCTATTCCTTTTTGTGGATCAGGTTGCCATCGATTGGTCCATGGCTCGAGTGCTACTGCATAAGCATTTCCCCACCACGGAGCATCTTTTGTACCATAGCGTTCGAGCCAATACCAAAGGTGTTTGAAGATCCGTGCGTCCCAACGAATGGCAAAGCCGACATTTTTTGCTTCATTTTTCAAAGCATAAAACGCCCTGTCGTCAAATCCGGAGAGGTAGGCCATTTCGCTGTACGGCGGCGCAGATGCTGGATGGACCACACTGGCATCATCCTCTATTCCATTGATATTCAGAGCTTTTGGATATTCCGTTTCTATTCCGGGTTGAAAACGACGGTTTGGGGGCATGAGTGGTTCTGCATAAAATGTACTTGCGTTAGTGGTAATTTTTGCGCCTTCAGTTAGAAACGGCAAACCAAACGCGATATGATGCCCCCATACGATATCCAGGTGTGTTGCAGCTTCATTGGTCAGTTTTTCATCAATGAAAAGCGTGGCCTTGCCAGCTTCCAGGGTCAGTGTTTTTTCAATCAAGAGTGGCATTCGAAGCGGGCGGGACCAAAGTTTTAGGGAAACTTTTTCCGGTGTATTTTCTACAATGGCATACTTCCAGGGTGTGAGCGAAACCTCCCCATGTTGGCCTAAAGCTGCTCCGCGGTAATTAAAAGCAGGGCTATTGGGCAAAATTTCCTGCCAACCACCGTAGTAATAATCCTCGAATTGATTGTCTGTACCGCGCTGTTGCGAAAAATCCTGATTGGGATTCAGAATACCTTTTGCCAGCCGGAGCATGAAATCAACATCTTTCGGTTTGTATCGAAATTCAAAAATATCACTACCCCGTCCGGCCAGAACCCCGATACGCAGGAAGTCATTTTCCAACCAAACGACGGGCATGTCCTTGTAGGTCCATTCGTCAGAGATCGTACATTTACCCGTAGGGAAAACAGGATTTGTGAGCATAATTTATTCTTTTTCAATCGCTTGAAGCACACCACGCATGTACCCGAGCGCATAGGATTTTCCCGCATGCCAGGGTGCATTGCAACTCATTTCTGGCGTATGGTCCGGGATAATAACACCATTGTATTGATTCTTTTTCAAAATTCGAAGCGCACGCACCATGTCAATATCCCCCTCATCCACGAAGGCTTCCCGGTAATGCGGCACCTTTCCAATTACGTTTCTAAAATGGATGTAGCCAATGTTTCCGGCAGCGGAATGCTTGTCGAGCAAATCGTAAAGGTCCCCATCAGGCATCTCCTGCAGGGTGCCCATACAGAACTCAAAGCCATTGGAAGGGCTATTGGAGAGGGACAAAAGCCGTTCGTATTCCTCAAAATTATGAAATAGCCGGGCCGTTCCGCGCAGTTCCGGTAGTGGTGGATCGTCGGGATGAGCGACCAGGCGAACGCCGCACTCCTCGGCGATGGGCAACAATTCACTTAAAAACCAGCGCAGTCGCTCCCACATTTCCACCTTTGTCACAGGTGCAAGGGTTCCGGCAAGGGCATCCTGATCGTAGGTCATATTCCATACCATTCCCTTGGGTATAGGCAATTGTGCATTGATTTTGGCTTCGTCGAATACCACCGACATTGCCGCTCCCCTACCCTCCGGGCCACTTGTCCAACCCCAAACGCCCGCCAGACTAAAGTAATAACCCAATACCGGAATGCCCGCCTTGCCAATATTGCGCAACATAGTCTTCAGGTCTTCCATTTGCTGATACTTTTTAGGCCCGTCCAAAAGGATGTCGTACCAATGTGCCGGATCAAAGTTTTCAATGGCCGCCCAGGTGAGCCCATGCGATTCGATCTGTTTTTTCAATGCGAGCAGTTCGTCGAGTTGCCAAAGTTTGCCTTCGTTTGGGGTGAACCCCCAACCGCCAAG
Source organism: Lewinellaceae bacterium (assembly GCA_947476195.1). Classification (GTDB taxonomy): domain Bacteria; phylum Bacteroidota; class Bacteroidia; order Chitinophagales; family Saprospiraceae; genus M3007. The sequence goes on from CANJPT010000016.1 coordinate 8,575, forward strand.
ATAATTTTGGGTCAAAGAAGGGTTATCCCCCCCTTTAATGTAATCGACCAACTGAACCACAATATGGGTGGCTCCACATTGCTTTGCAAATCGAAAATTCTGATCGTTCAGAAGGCTTTTATAGAGTCCTAAGCCAAGTTTAATCATGTACCAAAGGTAGGTTTTTTAATTTTTTAATACGGGAAGAAATTAATTTTATTTGCAGGAATCTGCATACCTTTCGAGAGTCATTTATTCACAATAAAACCCTGTATGACAGTCTCTTATTTAAAGGTTTGCCATTCCATTTTCGTCATCGTCTTTTTAAGTTGGATCACCATGACCCCTGCATGTAAGGACGAAACTGACGACTTTACTTCTGGAAATTTTTATCCTATTGATCCCAATACGGTAACACCAGATACGACGAAAGACACTACCGTCATTGTGGTGCCAAGCTGCTGGGAAGCACCCATTTCTGTTAGTTTGGCGACGGATTTTAATCAACTTTTTACACGCTACGGTGGTGGTTGGACTGGCGGTGATGCTACCTACTCCATCCCTTTGCCCGATGGACGTATTCTTTGGCTTTTTGGCGATAGCTTTATGGGCAGTGTTAAGCCTGACCGGAGCCGGACGGGCAGTCCCTTTAAACGAAATGCGTTTGTGGTACAGGATGGCAATAATTTGACCACTTTGACCGGTGGATCGAATGCTTATTTGGTTCCAACGGATGCCAGTTGGTGGTATTGGCCTGGTCATGGGTTGGCTTATGGTGACACCCTGCAGGTGCTAATGTTCGGCTTTAAATCAACGGGCGGCGGTGCCTGGGACTTCGCTTATGCGAGTCTGGATGTGGCTACTTTTCATTTACCTGATTTTACCCTGATTTCTCTTGAACGCAAGGTGACTGACCCTGCAACCAATTATGGCGCTTGTGTTTTGGAAGACGGCGGCTATACTTATCTATATGGTACAGAGAAGGTTGGACTTTCAAAATTCATGCACGTTGCACGCGTACAGGGCCATGATCTGAACGGCGTTTGGGAATATTTCAATGGGATAAACTGGACGACGGATCCGGTAAAAAGCGCCCGGGTATTTGCTAATGTTTCAGACCAATTTTCGGTATTCAAGCAAAACAGTAAATTCTATTTATTGACCCAGCACCACATCTTTGGCAGTGAGATCTACATCTATGATTCTGATCAACCGACTTTAGGTTTCGCCCACAAAAGAACCGTGTACTGTACGCCTCAATCCAACCAGGGTAACCTCTTCACCTACAATGCTTTTGCCCATACGGAGTTTTCGAGCAATGGTGAATTGTTGGTATCCTATAATGTGAATAGTTTTGTGTTTGCTGATGTATTTTCAAATGCTGACAATTATCGCCCGTTTTTTGTGCGGGTAAAAGGCTGGGAATAAAATGAAACCATACTTTGCTTTCGTATTTTTCGTGATCGTACAGGCTTGTTCAATCAAACCGGGTGCATCACTACCTCCAAAAGAACTCCATTACTCTGTCAAAGCTGCACCGGAGTGGACGAACCTGTTTTACCGCCAATCTGGCTGGTTTGGGGCGGATGGTATTTTCTCTATTCCCCTGAGTGGGGTAGATAAGGTTGGCAATGATGGAAACCGCGAAACACTGCTGCTTTTCAGCGATACCTATATCGGAGAAGTGGAAAACGGCAAGCCTAAGCCTGGTAATACGATGGTCAACAATACTGTAGCCATCGTAAAAGGCAATTCAGCCCATTCAGACAGCATCCAATTCTATTACAAAAAAGACCCGTCTGAAGTGCCTCAAACCTTTTTTGTGCCCAAAAATACAGAAGGAAAAAAAGAACATTTCTGGTTAGGAGATGGCTTTGTAAACCAGGATCGGGACAACACGCTCTATCTTTTTGCCTACCACATTCAAGTAACCGGCCCTGGGGTTTTCGACTTTCTTGAGCCAGATGTATCGCTTTTAGCAATTCCTAAGGCACATTCCCGCCCGCCCTTTGAGCAGCAGCGGCAAATTAAAACACCCCTTCACCTCAACATTCCGGCCCTTGGTGAAGGCAATTTTGGTGCGGGTGTTTTGGTCAATACCCAGTGGGCTGGCGCGCCAAATCCAGATGGCTATGTGTACGTATATGCCTGTATTGGGAAAGATAAAAACCTTGTAGCCGCACGGGTAAAATCCAAAAACTTTGAAAAATTTGAAAAGTGGCAATACTGGAACGGAATGGAATGGACACCCGATATCCTGCAATTGAAAGCAATCACCAATGCCGTTTCCAATGAGCTAAGTGTCACGCCGCTATCCGATGGCCGATTTGCGCTGATTTTTCAGGTAATGGGGTTGTCGGACAAGGTCGGAATGCGCATCGGTGACAGCCCGGTGGGGCCATTTGGTGCGATCCAGGAAATTTGGCGCACTCCGGAAATGGACGACGGGCTTTTTTGTTACAATGCAAAAGCCCATCCAAATCTATCTAAACCGGGCGAATTGCTCATCAGTTACAATACCATTACACCTGATTTTTGGAACGACATCCAAAAGGATGCACATATTTATCGTCCAAGATTTATCAGACTGATCTGGGAAAATAAAAAGTGACTGGAAACCAGCAGGCCTTGAATTGCCTTTCTGGTTACCAGTCACGAATAAAAACTCAGTGGTCAGGCACTATTTAGGTTGTGCAGTCCACTCAAACGTCCAGTCGTAAATAATACAACCAAACACCGTCAAATCAACGGTTTGTTTGGAGAGTATTTTAGAATTGTTGGCGGTTGAAATTTTGTAAACCTCCACTAAAATGTCCGCTGGATCGAAAACGTTCGGTGACTTCATCGTCAACTCTGTTTCATCTGCATTAAGCGTCCAGGTATCCCCTACCCGGAAACCATCGAATTGGCAAGATCCTGAGCCGCCTGTAATTGGACCGTACTCCAACTTGAAAGTACCATTAGAATTGAAGACAAAATAGTTGTCTTTTTCGCAGTCAACTATTTGCTCCGTTTCTGGATCGCTGGCAGCACATTTTCCAAGTTTAGATTTCCACAACCAATTGTAGGTGGTCAACAAATAAGCAACACTCGCTTCAGTTGTGATGATGAAATCAGCCGTAGCTGTTTTGCCGTCGTTGTCTTCCGCAACAAATTTGAAGCGAATCGGGGTGGTAAGCCCTTCTGCTGACAAGACATAATCATGCGTGTGTGTCAATTCGGTGAGTGTTTCTGTACCAGCGGTACCAAAAGAAGCATCCACGTCAACACCTTTGTACTTGGTAATTTTCAAGGACTTCAATCCAGCAGAAGCTGAAACGGTGGCCGTAGTAGACGCCGTTGCACCGATTTTTCCAGAAAAGGAAGTGGCCGAAAGAGTGATGGTAGGCGCTGGCTTTTCCTCCTCTTTTTTGCAAGAGTTGAACCAGATTGTTGCTGACACCAACAGACCTGTGAGTAAGAGTGTAAGAGAATTTTTGAATTTCATGTTGAAAAAGTTTATGTGTGAATGAAAATTGATTTACAACTTATGTTTGTTTTATAGAATGCGCCTGGACTTTTCAGTTGTTGGGAAATAACGGCTGTTCTGACCAAACTGTTCAGAAGATGTATGGAATTCAAATGCCTGCATTTGCCCGTTATTGACCCCGGCAAGAACCATCTGCTTGCCTGACTGCAGGGTTAGCATGGCCAGACTTTTGCCAACACCGGCTACAAAAAAGCCACTCCGGGTCGCATCCACCGGTTGAAAACTGCCCGATCCGTTGCCAAGCAAAAGCAAGCCTTTGAAGGCATCATAGCGTCCAGACAAAACATTGGGCGAAAAGGAATTACCCACCAACAGAAGGTCAGGGCGTGAATCGCTATTAAAATCAGTACAGAGTATGGCATTGATGGGCGAAGTTTGAGCCAGCACAGGCAATGAATTGATTGAAAACCGTCCGTTTTTCTGGATAAAACAAGCGGATTGCAGAAATTGACAGCTTTTGGAATACGTAGCTGCCAAGGCTTCCTTCCCAAACATTTCCTGCACCGAAGCCGCCGCATATAAAGCATATCGGGGGTATTTATTCCCAAGCCCACCGATTTGCGACAGCAGGTCATTCCTTTGGTGAACCGGTTTTTCTTTCCCTTCGACCTGCCTGCAAAGGATGGCGTCGAGACTGCCATTTCCATCAAAATCTTTGGCATAAATGCGCATGGGCTGCTGCTCCGTTGCCCGGTATTTTGTATTCAGGCCAAGGTTACCCACTACAAAATCCAAGTCTCCATCGCCGTTCAAATCGTGTATGTTGAGCGAAGTCCACCAGCCAGAGGTTTGAGCCAAGCCCATTTCCTTTGTTGCATCTAAAAGCTTACCCTGTTTATTTTTAAATACTGAAACGGGCATCCATTCTCCCACGAGAACAAGATCTGGAGATCCATCTTTGTCTACATCTGCCCATTGAGCAGCCGTGACAATGCCTGGCCGCTCCAGGCCGGGACAGTTGGTAGCAGTAATATCAGAAAACTGACCATGATCATTGCGCAATAAATAGCTGCGACTTGGCAAGGGGTAATATCCTGGTTCTGCACTCCCTCCGACAAACAAGTCAAGGTCACCATCCCCATCAAAATCAGATGCAGTGACACATGTGCCGGGCGTATGCATCTTTGGGAGGGTATTGTTCGATAATTTCAGATTTCCGGCCCCGACATTCAAATACAATCTGTCTTGATAGAAGGGACTGTCCGCTTCCCACTCACAACTTCCGCTTACCACGTAAAGATCCATCTGCCCATCACCATTGGCATCAAAAATAAGTGCGCCTGTGTCCTCGTACGCCTTTGCATCAGGGAGTTCTTTGGGGGTAAAATGTCCATCCTTGCCTTGATAGAATATACGTCCCGATTGTCCCTTGCCGCCACCCGTATAAAAATCTTCCAAGCCATCCCCATTCAGGTCACCGGTCGTTATCGTTGGGCCGTTTTCAGAAAACTGGTGTGGAAGGAGGGGCTGGTACTGAAAATCATTAAAGACCGATTCCTGGTGCACAAAATCAATGCCGAGGCCATTACGCAGCCCTTCCATAATAGCCACAGGCGAATGCGTAGATTTTTGAGCAACTGGCTTTGCATCTGCCTGTTTCAAGGTTAGGGTTCGATTGGCCGAAATACTGGTCAATACCTCACAATTACCGTTGATCCAACAGATTTCAAGGGTATCAATGCTTGAAATTTTACCCAAACCCGCATGCAATTCACCTGTCACAGAAGACATAAAACCCCGAACCGTATATTGCTCCAAATACTGCCGCTGCCCGCCTGATATGATGGATATTCTGGCTCCTATACCAATCGAATTTCCTGACAAGCCTTCTAATTTGAGATTCAAGTAGTTGTTTTTCAATAATTCATCTGCCTTGTTTTCATAAACAAAAGCTGCCTCATTTATATTATTCACCACCAAATCAAGGTCGCCATCCTGATCCAGATCAGCATAGGCGGCTCCATTCGAGCAGGAGGCCTGCTCCATGCCCCAAAGTGCTGACTTTTGGGCAAAAGTCAAATCCTGATTGTTCTGAAAAATACAGTTGGGCAAGCGTTTTCCTTTAAGCTGTCTGATTTTGGGCATCATTTGGCGGTCTACTTCAGCACGATCTTTAAACATAGAAAGATTATTGGTGTAATCAATAAAATCCTTGTCTGTGATATTGCGCAGGTACCCATTGGTTATGTACAGATCTTTCCAGCCATCATTGTCGAAATCGGCAAAAAGGGGTGCCCAACTCCAATCGGTAGCAGAAATACCTGACAATTGACCAATTTCAGCATAGACGGTGGACGGAGGAGACAAATTACTTACAGCCGTTTTATCTGCGTTTGCCTGTCCACTGTTCATCGCCAATTGAAGTGTGTTTCGCATATACTGTGGCTCATAACCAGCCTGTTCTATGAGTTGCCATTTGTCCCAGGTTACGGCTCCGGCCATTGTCTTTTGGCTATAATCGGCTTCCGGCAACATATCCATCGTAACGAGGTCAGGCCGGGCGTCGTTGTTAAAATCTGCAAAATCACAGCCCATCCCGTTGTAACTCTGGTGGCTGAAATAGTTGGAGATTTGGTTTGAAAACCCCTTCCCTTGCTCGTTGATATATAGTATATCGTTGAAAATAAAGTCATTGGAGATGTATATATCCTCCCAGCCGTCGCCGTTCACATCACTGATGGCAATACCCAGACCGTAGCCCTCGGTAAGAATTCCCAGTGCTTTGGTTTTATCCGTAAAAGTTTGGTTTCCGTTATTTTGGTAAAAATGATCGTTGCTGCTGCCTTCACCGTGTGTCTTTTTGAGCAACGGCGTGTTCACGGTTTCCCTTTCGTTGGCGTGGTTCATGACATAGAGGTCGAGATCACCATCGTGGTCATAATCGAAAAATGCTGCTTGGGTGGAATAGCTCGTATCAGCAATGCCATAATCATTTGCTGCTTCCCTAAATGACAACACCTGCTGTTTTCCCTGATTGATGAACAGCAGATTTTTTCGCTGCTCCGGCTTCGGATACCCGGCAGTACAGACATAAATATCCATCCATCCATCTCCATTCACGTCTGAAATGCTGACGCCCGTACACCACTGAGTGGTACTTAACCCTGCTTGTTGCGTTATATCTTCAAATTTTAGTCCCCCTTTATTTAGGTAAAGTCGGCAGGATCTTTCGTTCCCCGTGAAGAAAACATCCTCCAGCCCGTCATTGTTAAAATCTGCGATGCCTACGCCTCCACCGTTGTAATAATAGAGGTAGTTGAGAATATTCAGGCTGTCGCTTTCTGCCAAGGTATTGGCGAAATCAATGCCCGTACGCGTGGGCGACAAGAGTTGAAATAAAGCGGGCTCAGTTCTTTTGCACGCGCAAAAGAATTGAATAAGCAGTAGCAAAATGTAGACTCGCTTTACCATTATTACCTTAACAACAATCAATTTTCATCTGACATGGAAGGCGGCGCATCTTCAGCTTTAGAGCCCCAATACTCATTCGGAGTTGGCCCCATCACCAGTACCAGTTTTCCGCCGTCTACGAGATCTTTGTGGTAAAACCAAGGCTTTGTTAGCGGCTTCCCATCCAGGGTTGCCGATTGGACATATCTGTTTTCTTTTGAATTATTGACCGCTTCTATCGTAAAACTGCCGCCCGAATAGTAGTTGGGATCTAGACGAATGGTCGCTTTATCAAATATCGGGCTACCGATTTCGTAGGTCGGCTCTACATCGCAGCCGCCCCGCATTTCAAACAATCCCATGGCACTCATGACGTACCAGCCCCCCATTTGGCCCTGATCTTCGTCGCCTGGCCAACCGTCCATGGGGCCGCTGCCATAGTAGACGTCCATGATTTCCCGGGCCCATTTTTGGGTGAGCCAGGGTTTTCCAGCGTAATTATATAGGTAAGCTGCCTGCATATTGGGCTGGTTACCATGGTTAATGGGCAGCACGCCCATGGCTAAAAGACTATTCTCGTTTGTATATTCGGAGTTAAATTTCCACTTCCTGGAAGCCAAAAATCCTTCCTCCAATCGGCGGTTAAACTCGTCTTTCCCCATCAAACCTATCAGCCCTTTCAAGTCTTGCGGCACGAACCAACTGTATTGCCAGGCATTGCCTTCCACCCAACCCTGGCCGAGAAATGTGGTACAACAATAGGCGTCAAAAGGCTTTTTAAAATTACCATCGGCCTGACGCAGATTCATGTAGCCGACACTGGCATCCCAAATGTTTTTGTAATTATTTGCCCGATGCTTGAAATACCAATAGTCATCGGTTTTACCCAATGCCTTGGCCATTTGGCTCACCGCCCAATCGTCGTAGGCATATTCCAGCGTATTGGAAACAGGACCATAATCATGGGGTACATAGCCGAATTTCAGGTATTGGTCCAGCCAGCGGTTGCCTGCAAAACCCCCGCCTGGGTGGGGAATGCCCTGCTCCGTTTGGTTATGGTGCATTGCGACATACGCATGTTCAGGATCGTAAAACTTGTGGATGCCTTTTTGGTAGGAACTAACAATCAATTCTATCTCATGAGAAGCTACCATGATTCCGGAGTATTCCAGGCCTTCCGGGCCTTTGCAAAGCCAACCGCCTTTGTCGTAAAATTCCAGGAGCGATGCCGTCCATTTGTCGGCCAGATCTGGCGTAGCCAGTGTCCAAACCTGGTTCAGATTCCAGAAAGTATTCCAAAATGCATCGCCACCGTACATGGGAAGATCCGGGTTTTTGAGTTGTTGTACCCGTTCATACATGTCAACGTATTTGCCATTCACATCGCTGTAAATCGTGCGGCCCACATATACCCGATACAGATTGGAGTAAAATTTCTTTTTATCCACCTCATCCTTGCCTTCCACATCTATTACGCTGAGCAGGTCATTCCAAACTTTGCGGCCGTTGCGATGTACCGCATCGAAGTCCCAGCCAAAAGGCTTGGTAATTTCAGTATCCAAATTCAGTCGGGCTTGCGCTATACTAACGAAAGAGATACCGGTTTGAACCAAAATCTGTTCGCCTTCCTTCGTTTTAAAATGAACAAACGCGCCAAAGTCTGAATGATCCCAGCCAGAAAAAAGAGAGTCCACTTTGAAATTAATACCATTTCTGTTCCAACCATTCAGGTCGTGAAATGGCTTGCTAAAGCGAATTACAAAAAACAACTGATACTCATTCCAGCCGGCGCCACGTAGGGCCTGCTGATGCGTATAGCCTTCAATTTCGGTGTCACTTACTTTATAAATATGTGAATCGGTCAATTCAGTGCCGTATTCGGAGTCAATTTGCAGATCGATCATTACCCGGGCGCTATCGGACTTTGGAAAAGTGTAGCGTTGAAAACCAGCTCGGGTTGTGGCCGTTATTTCAGCCTTAATTTTCGTATCTTCCAACATGACGGAATAATAGCCTGGAGTAGCTACTTCAGTTTCGTGGCGAATGCGGGAGCGATAGCCGCCATCCGGGTCGTTTTCTTTGCCCGGGTCGATTTGAAGCGGTCCAAGCGTGGGCATCATCAACAATCCGTCCATGGTCCAGGAGTGGATGTGGCTGAAGCCTGCAATATTTTCGATGTTATATTCATAACCTGCCTTCCAGCCCTGGCGTTGATTGTCGGGACTAAGTTTGACCATCCCGAAAGGCATGGAGGCACCTGGAAATTGCATCCAGCGGCTATCGTGATTGCCGATCATGCAATCTGCATAGTCAACAGGTAGCTTCTTCGCGCCCATTTGCGCTGCGCAAATGGTGGACGTGAAAAGGAGAAATATGAGTCCGTATTTGTTCATATTATTATTTGTTGATTTTTTTACCATTCCCGCTCGATCTCCTCCAAAGTCTTCTCCTTTGTCTCTGGCACCTGTGTCAGGACAAAAAAGAAGCCCAGCAAGGACATTCCGCAAAACACCCAAAAAGTAATGGCAGCACCCGCCGTTTCAAGTAAAATCGGGAACATCTGCGTAACGATGTACACCGCTATCCAAAGAGAAAGGGTGGCCACTGACATGGCTACACCGCGCATTTTGATCGGGAAAATTTCGGCGATTACCACCCAGGTTACCGGTCCATAGGAAGCAGCAAAACTGGCTATATAAAGCAGAATAAAAACGAGCAATCCGTAACCTGTCCACCCGAAATGGAATGCAAGGCCTACCATCAGCAGGCTCAAGCCCATACCCGCACCGCCCCAAAGCAGCAGTGTTTTGCGTCCCCATTTATCCACCCAATGGATCGCAACAAAGGTGAACAGTACGTTGATGATACCAATGATGACCGTCTGTTGGAATGCAGCATCTGTGCCGGTACCAACGGCTTTGAAAATCTCCGGTGCATAATACATGATGGCATTGATGCCTTGTACCTGGGAGAACACGCTCAGCACAATGCCTACGAAAATCGCTTTTCGGAAGCGACCGGTAAACAATTCCTGCAGCGTGCCTTGCTTTTCGTGTAAAGTGTCTTTGACTTCTTGTAGGATCTCGCCCGCCTTTGCTGCACCATTTATGCTTGAAAGTACGGCAAGTGCTTCCTCTTCCCGGCCTGCTTTGGTGAGCCAACGTGGGCTTTCAGGCACAAAAAGTAAGGCAACAAAGAATAAGGCAGCAGGCAAAACACCTGAAGCCATCATATATCGCCAGCCGTATTCAATGTTCCAGGCAATATCTCCAGAGCCCTGAATCAGCGTATTGACAAAGAAAATCAACAGAATACCAATGACGATGGCCAACTGGTAATAGGACACCAATTTACCCCGGATACTAGCAGGAGCCAGTTCGGTGATATATAAGGGAGACACCATCGAAGCTGCGCCAATGCCCAATCCACCAATGAACCGATAAATGGCAAACTCGGTCAGCGTTGCCGGTATGGCAGCCCCAATCGCAGACACGGCAAATAAAATTGCAGTCAAAATCAGTACTTTTTTCCGTCCAAAACGGTCACTCGACCAACCCGCGAACATTGCCCCAAAAATGCACCCTATGATGGCACTTGATGCTGCCCAGCCAGTCATGGCAGGTGAAAGTTCAAATTTGATTTTTAAAAAGCCGATAGCGCCCGAAATGACCGCTGTATCATAGCCGAAAAGCAACCCGCCCAGTGCCGCTACTGCCGTGAGCATATAGACGGTGCGCATGTTAGTCGTGTCGTTGAATGTAGTTGGCATCTTTATTTTTTTAATGAATTCAGTTTCTAACAAATGCTTTTAAGGTGGCACATTCAGTCCCCACACCCGTTCCATAGGGCCGAATACTGTATCCACCCACCGATGCAGGAATGATAAATGTCTCGGCATAATGCACTACAAACGGCTCAAAAGCATCTAATGGACTCTCTACTATGGCTTCACTACCTTCTACTAAATTAAGGACATTCAGATTGCCCTCCGTTTCATGGTAGACTTTTTCTGTAAACCAATGTCGCCGGGTTTCAATAAATTCTGTTTTGTGCAACCCGGTACGCTCCTCTCGCCAGCCAGGTCCTTCGGCAATCTGTTCAACCTGGTTTAAGAGGTTATGAGCTACCCAGTCAGTTCTGCGTGCCCAATCAATATTCTGTTTGCCATGCCCGATGTTGATAGCCCGCGGCAATCCATCCAGACCGAGACGCCCCCAATCCCAAAGTTTGAAGGTGAAAATGTAGGGAGTGGCGCTAATTTCGAGTACCATGCTGTTTTTTCCAGAGCAGTGTACCGTTCCGGCGGGAATAAGAACGTGATCATGCTTTTTAACCTTCCAGCGGGCCACGTGCTTGTCAGCATCAAAGGGTGGACCACCATGCTGCGCCGCTTCCAGTTCGGAGATCATGGTTTCCGGTTGTGCGGAATCATTTAAGCCCAAATAAACACAGGCATCCTCCTTGACATCCAACATGTAATAACTTTCGTCCTGGGTATAAAACATGCCAAAATGCTCCCGGATATATTCGGTTAGGGGATGGACTTGCAGACTCAGATTTCCACCATCCATGGTATCCAAAAAGTCGAAACGAATGGGAAATTCTGCCCCAAAACGCGCAAATACATTTTCACCCAATAGCTTTTGGGGTTGATAAAAAACAAGGTTGATGGAGGGGGTTTCAAACGTAAGACTGCCAAAATCAATCAGCAGGCTATTCTCTTCCGGAACACAATCAAAACACCAGGCATAGTTGACTGCTGTACGGTCAAGATCACATACTTCCTTCATCCATTGCCCGCCCCAAGGGCCAGGGTCGAAAAAGGGAACTACCCGAAAGGGCTGATTTGCAGTTTCAAGCAGGGCCGCTCGGATTGCTCCTCCAGTGGTCATTTTAGGGCTGCCTGCAGCATTTGTGTCAAGCACATAATCCCATTGCCCCAAAAGCATCTTTTTCAACCGATCAGCCACTCGCCAGTCTACGAAATAAGCGCGCTTGTACAAGCGGCTAAACTCCAGAGAATGGTTGTTAGCGCCAAGGTTGGCGACTTCCTGCCGCCGCATACGCAATTGGATTTCCCATCGCGCCATGTCAGCATACACCAAAAGATCCCAGGAACCTGCCACAACCGAGGCGCCTGTTCCATATATGACCACTATTCCCTTGGCCTCCTCTATGCTATTTTTTATGTCAGCCAAATTGACCAGATCAAAAAACTGTTCGATCCTGAGCCTTGACAGGTAACCAAATATACGGTCATCCGTCACATCAGGGTAAGTCAATTGGTCCATTTCATCCTCCCTTAGAAATGCAGTTTTTGACTCAAAAAAGGCGTCTGGTTGAATCTCGCTTTGAATGGCCGAAACAATTTCCTGATCGTTTACACCTGGATATACTTCAACAACTACAACGATTTTCTGCTTGCCTTTTGCTGCAATTTCGGTCCTTATTTTTCCTGCAATAGCCGACCAACCCGACCAACATTGCTGTTCGTAGCCGGTAATTTTTACGGTTGGATATTTGTTGTAGTTTGAGTTCAATATTGTCTGTTTTTATAGTTAGGAGGCCAAGTGCCCCATCCCCAAAACACCTGCCCAATCAGGCTGTTGCGCCGCCACCACTGTTACTGCATTTTCTGGCAACCAGGCTGCCTGGTTAATTTTATTTTGAATAAAAGGCAAGATCACCTCTGCACTATGCATCACTCCACCGCCAATAACAATTCGTTCAGGGTCATAGGCATACACGAGGTTCAGGATGCCTGCAGCCCAGACTTCGAGGCAGCTTGCACGCACGGAAAGTGCAAATTTTTCGCCCGCTGCTGCCAATCGGAATACCGCTTCAAAATCAGGATCTTCGCCCATCGCGAATGGACTTTCAGCATAACCAGGATGTCGCTTCAAAAGCTCAGGCAATGCCCAGGAAGATGCTTCACTTTCTAAACAACCAATATTGCCACAGTTGCAGCGGTGTCCATCAAAGCGAATGTTTTGATGCCCGCCGAGATTACCCGCCAGGTAATGACTGCCTTTTAAGAGTCGACCATTCATCAAGGCTGCAGAGCCGACACCCGTACCAATGGTAACCATCACGAGGTTGTTCGTGCCTTTGCCTGCGCCATATTGCCATTCGCCTACCAATGCAGCCCTTGCATCATTTTCCATGAACAGTGGCGCCCCCCATGTTGTTTTTGCCCAATCGGTGAGATCCAGGTCGTTGGCATCATTGTATTTGGTGTACTTGTAAAGCAACCTCATCCGATCGCTATCTACAATGGTCGGAAATGCCATTCCGATACCATCCAGACTGGCACTGCCGGTTTCCTGCATCATTTGCCCAATTTGCTGCTCGATTAGGGGCAACAATGCGGCGAAGCTATCACTCGACGGAACGACAATACTGGCGGAAGCGAGCAATTGCCCGTTTTCGACCACGCCGAATTTGATTCTTGTTCCTCCGAGATCTAAGGCGATTACAGGCATATTTTTATAATTTAGTACCCATTATTTTGCGGAAGCAAATTCTGATTCAAATCGATCTCGTTTTGAGGTACCGGAAAAAGCTTGTGGAATGCCTGCGGTAAAACACCTGGTTTGGCGATCGGTACAAGCGTTTCCAGTTTATTAAAACGGACCAGGTCAAACCAACGCTGGCCTTCGGCTACAAACTCCCATCTGCGTTCGAGCAATAAGGCATCCTTGAATGCTTGATAGGAAAGTCCTTGCAGATCGGGAAGAATAGGTAGTTCGATGGTTCCATTGAATCGGGCGCGCTTGCGGACTTGGTTGACTGCAGCGTATGCGTCTGCATTGGGGCTCTGGTTCAATTCATTTAGAGCCTCCGCTTTCATCAGTAAAATATCAGCGTAGCGGAGATAGGGGAAATCGTGGTCGGTATTGCCTGCAAGTGGCTCATGGACCTTATCCCAATACTTCTGAATGTGTGGCTCGACGGTAGTCGTTGTCCCATCCAGATTTTGAATGCTGGTCAACAAGGTCACTTCTCTGCGCCTGTCTTGTGCATTATAGCTGTCGTACAGATTTTGGGTAGCGACATGCCAACCCTGAGCATTTACACCAGGAATTTGACCTGTCAATTGCTTCGGCAAAAGGCGAACGTTGAACTGCCCTGCTTCCCAAAAAGAAATACTGTTGTTTGCAGTGCCAAAACCAACACTGAAAAGCGTTTCCTTTCCGTTTTCGTTTGGAACCCAAAATGCCACTGAGTAGTCATTGTACAGCTCGTATTTATGGGAATTTATGACCGAATTGCATTGGTCAATGCATTTTTGCCATTCCCCTTGAGTCACATAAACCTTGGCCAATAGACCAGTAGCGGCACCTTTGGTTGCCCGACCCAGGCCATTACCGGCCGCGTAGCTTTCCGGCAGGTTTTGGGCTGCAAAATTCAAATCCTCAATGATTTGGGCATAAACCTCTGCTTTCGGATTGCGCCGGGGCCTTATGTCGCCATTCAAAGTCAATATCAATGGAATATCGCCAAACCACCGCACCAGATCAAAATAAAGCATTCCGCGGAGGTACCGGGCTTCGCCAATGCGTTGATTTTTGAAGGTTTCCGAGGCTTTAACTGAAGGTATACCTCCGATGGCAAAATTGGCATTGTTGATGCCTTTGTACGCCAGTGTCCAAAACTCGTTCAAGGACGCATTCACTGGACGCTGTGTAAAGGTTGCCAACTGATCAAGGTCAGTTGCCGGCAGTTTGTTTTCCATTTCATCGGAACACAAGCCTGCGACTACCCAATAAGTACTGAAATATACACCTCCAAAACTGGGCGCAGAACTGGTCGCATTCAGAATGCTGTAAATGGAATTCACTGCAGCAGTGGCATCATTTTCTGTTTCAAAAAAGTTGTCCACGAACACCTGGTCCTTGGGGTCTTCCACCAACAGATTTTTACAGGCGAGTACGCCAATTGTAACGAAAACGAGGCAGATGCTATATTGAATGAATCTGTTTTTCATGTTTTTTTACCTTTTTTTTAAAATCCGATTTGAATTCCTCCGATGATTGATCTTGCAAGTGGGTAACCACCATAATCAATACCTTGAAGCAAATGGCTTTGTCCGAAAGCATTGACTTCCGGGTCATAGCCTCGATATTTAGTGATTGTATAAAGGTTATTCACGCTGCCGTATAGGCGGAATTTACTGAACTTATTTTTTTTAAGCCACTTTGATGGTAGATTATACCCGAGTGTTAAGTTTTTTACCCGGACGAACGAGGCGTCCTCGACTTGTGCATCGCTGAAGATATTGCGTTCCGAAGGATTGACTTTAGGGTATTCGTTATTTGGATTTTCGGGCGTCCATCGGTTGTCATAAAATTCTTTAAGCACATTCGTTTCAGAATTCAGCGAACCTATTTCAAATAAGTAAGCATTTACGACATCATTACCCTGTACGCCTTGAATGAAAATCGAGAGGTCTAAGCCTTTCCAGGAAAGAGTATTGGTCATACCCCAAATAAAATCCGGGGTGGCATTGCCGATTATGCTTCGGTCTGCTTCATCGATCACCCCATCTGGTACTCCAGTAAGGACGCCTTGAGCATTTCTGCCGTTGATGTCCTTATACTTTCTATCGCCTGCTTTGGCCTTTTGCCCCTTGAGGTGCGGGCTGTCCAAGGCTTCCTGATTGGACTGGAATAAGCCATCAGAAGTAAGCCCAAAAAACGTCCCGATAGACTCCCCAACGCGCAGGATACTCCAGCCGCTTGGCACCGTCAATACACCTGGCACTGGAATGTCGACCCCTTGTGTAAGTTCGGTAATTTGATTGCGGTTGATAGAAAAATTCAGGTTTGTTTCCCAATCAAAGGCTCCGGTCAAATTGTGCGAAACAACGGCAGCTTCAAAACCCCGGTTACGCAATCCTCCGATATTGTATAGCGCGCCCGTGAATCCCGTCGTGGCAGGCAAAGGCGTATACAGCAGCAGATCTCTCGTTTGTTTTTGATAAATATCCACCGTTGCCCCTACCCTGCCTTTAAAAAATTCAGCATCCACGCCAAAATCAAATTGGCTGGTGCGTTCCCATTTTAAATCAGGATTCGGGTAACGCAGTGGTTCCTGTCCAACATAAGCTTCCGAATTGTTGAAGGTACCTTGGCCAATCGTACCCACTGTTGCCAGCGAAGAATACGGAGCAATTTCCTGGTTGCCAATGATGCCGTAACTCAGGCGGGTTTTCAAGGTGTGGATCCAACTGATCTTTTGGATAAAATCCTCTTCCTGCATTTTCCAGGCGATCGAACCTGAAGGGAAAAAGCCGTATTTGTTGTTCAAACCAAACTTGGAAGAACCATCCACTCGGCTGGTAAGCGTGGCCAGAATCCTGTTGTCAAACGTGTAATTTAAGCGACCCAGATAGGAAATAATGCCCCAGGTGAGCTCCCCCGTGCCGGCAGGTTGTGGATTTAGACCGCTGCTGAGGCTATGCCAGCCTGTGCGGTTATCTGGATAATCCAGGGTGAATGCAAACACCCGCTCGGAGTGAAAACCCTGGTAGGTGTTGCCGATCAATGCATCAAAGGAATGGCGTTCATTGATCTTATGTGCATAACTAAGTGTGTATTCCGTAAGCCAACTTAAACCGCCAACCGTCGCTACCACTGCTTCGCCATTGCTGGGCGCCCCTCTTTTTAAGTAATTCGGTACAAAACGATTGTCCTTTGCCGAAAAGCCGTCAATACCTGCACTGGCTTTCAGGTTCAACCCTGGAATTATAGTATAGATACCGTATAAATTGGCAATTCCCCTTCCGTAGTTTGAAATATTATCGGTCTCTACAGCATCAGCGACAGGATTGCCAATGTTTCGGCCCCGATCGTCCTGAAAAGTATAACCGCCTGCTCTGTTAGGATCCAATACAGGCAAGGTCGGTGGAAAAAGCAGGGCCGAAGCGGTCGCGCCAGGAAGCAATGTTCCCGTCCCAGAGCTTTGTGCACCCGTCAAGACTCCATTTGATTTAATAAAGCTCATACTGATGCTACTACCCACTTTAAACCTAGAATTGATTTTTTGGTCAATATTGCTGCGTATGCTGTAGCGTTCAAAATCAGAATTCAGAATAACCCCTTGCTGCTTAAAATAGCTCCCACTCAAAGAAAACTGCGTGTTTTCGCTGCCGCCCAGTGTACTTAACTGGTAGCTCTGCATAGGGGCCACTTGAAAAATAGCCTCCTGCCAATCTGTTCCTTTGCCAATATTTTCGGGAATAAGATACCGGGCGTCTAATGGTAGTCCAGAATCCTGGCTATATTTATTCATAAAATTGGCGAAAGTCTCGCCATCAAGCATTTCCAGTTTTTTTGTCACCTGCGCAATGCCATAATACGTATCAAAAGTCACACTCCCTTGCCCGGCCTTGCCGCGTTTGGTGGTAATCAAAACGACCCCATTCGAGCCTCTTGAACCGTATAAAGCAGTGGCAGAAGCATCTTTCAGGATCTCGATGCGCTCAATATCTCCGGGATTAATGGCAGACAAGCCATTCAGCGAGGAGCCTGCTATACCGCCGGCATTGGTCTGACTGTTATCGCTGGTGATGAGCATGCCATCAATCACATAAAGTGGTTCGTTGCCAGCGTTGATAGAACTACTGCCGCGAATACGGATGGAGGTTTCGCCCCCAGGCCGCCCGCTTACCTGTGTCACCTGTACGCCTGCCGCACGCCCCTGCAAAGCCTGATCGAGCGATACTGGAGCTATCCGGTTTAGATCTTCGGAAGAAATCGAAGAAACAGATCCCGTCAGGTCACTTTTTTTGACGGTACCATAAGCGACAACGACCACATCTTTAAGCAAAGATGCATTGGGACTGAGTACCACTTTGAGGACGCTTTGGTCGCCGACCTCCAGCACTTTTGTGTCGAAGCCAATATACGTAAATACCAAGGTGACACCTTTCGCTGCTGCCAGTTCAAAGTTGCCATCTACGTCAGTGGTAGTTCCAATACTCGTATTTTTCACCATCACTGTTACACCCAACAGCACTTCACCGTCTTCGGAGGAGCTGACTTTCCCCTTTATGCGTTGCGCATGAATCGTGCAATAAATGCCTGTGAAAAGAAGGAAAAAAAGTAGTGTTCGTTTCATAAATTTTACCAGTTTTGAATAAGCAATTATTTTTTGATTATCCTCTTTTAACGTCGATGGAATAACTAAATCCATCGCCTTTGTAATAAACCTTATTGAACTCGATTAATCGACCATCAGTGTCACTTACGATGCGCTTCCGAAAAAGAACGGGGGCTCCTACCTCAAGATTGAATTTGGATGCAAGTGTCTTGTCGGCATTTATGGCACTGATTTCCTCTCTTGAGATCGCCGCTATTACGTCAAAATCTTCTTCCAGCATTTGATAAAGCGGTTTGGAGAAATTTTCCCGGCCAGTCATTTTCAAACGCGGATGAAAACTGGAAATAGTCAACAAACTAGGACCAGAAGCCGTACCACGCAACCTCAAAACCTCGATTATTTTTGTACCTTGTTTTATATCCATGGCGGTCGCTACTTCTTCACTCGCCGGGAGAATAGTTACCGCTAATTCAAAGTTTACCACGTCAATCCCCCTTGATTTCATTTCTTTGGTAAAACTCCACCAACTATCTAATCGTGTCGGAATCCTACTGGCAGCCACTTTTGTTCCCACGCCTTTTTTTCGCACCAATAAACCCTCATTTACCAATTTACCGATGGCATGCCGGACCGTATTGCGCGCAACGCCGATTTTTTCAGCAATGTCAACTTCCTTTGGCAAAAGCTCCCCGTCGCGATAGGCAGCTTGTTCGATGAGTTCCCGCATCATCTTTTCAACTTTATTATGGAGCGGCGCTTTGCTTTCAGAATCAATTTGATAAGCCATTGCTAGTATGTTTGAACATAGCAAAGGTTGACATAATTTTGATTTGTAACAATTTTTTGAAGTTTTTTTTCTTTAAAACTATAGAGAGCCAAGATTATTTGCTGTTTACCGTTTAGACACTTGGGCAAAGCCAGTTGGTTATCTCCTTTTATTATACCAAATTGAGATCATGTGTTGTGGCAGTAGTTTGCTTATACGACAAAGCCGCATAAAGCGTAAAACACTTTATGCGGCTTTCAATAGTGGACGAAATAGCTGGCAATAAGCTTCGTGACCTACTTGGCACGGATAAATAACAATCCCTGAAAAGCAGCAATCGAAGAGACCAGTATCAAATTTGAAGGACCTTAAAAACTTGATACTGGTCTCTTGAACCTTCTTACTAATCCAATTTAACGGCCTTCTTGAAATATTCGTAAGTCAATTTCAAACCTTCTTCCCGATTGAATTTTGGATTCCAGCCAAGTAAATGCTGTGCCTTCGTGATATCCGGACGTCGTTGTTTAGGATCATCCAAAGGCAAAGGACGATAATCAATGTAGGCCTTCGGATTTTGCACCAACTCAAGTATTTCGTGGGCAAACTGCATGACCGTGATCTCAGAAGGATTGCCTATATTGACTGGCAGGTGATAATCGCTCAAAAGCAGACGGTAGATACCTTCTACTAAGTCGTCTACGTAGCAAAATGATCGGGTTTGAGAACCATCTCCAAAGATGGTTAATCCTTCACCGCGAATGGCTTGTGCAAAAAAAGCGGGCAATACACGCCCATCATTCACCCGCATTCGTGGACCATAAGTGTTGAAAATCCGGATGATGCGGGTTTCAACTTGGTGATAATTGTGGTAAGCCATGGTGATGGCTTCAAGGAAACGCTTGGCTTCGTCATACACACCGCGCGGGCCAACTGGGTTCACATTGCCCCAGTATTCTTCGGTTTGTGGATGCACGTGTGGGTCGCCGTAAACTTCGGAAGTAGACGCAACCAGAATCCTTGCACCTTTTTCTTTCGCCAGACCAAGCAGATTATGGGTGCCATGTGCCCCGACTTTGAGCGTTTGGATTGGCATTTGCAGGTAGTCAATCGGACTGGCCGGCGAAGCAAAGTTAAGGATGTAATCCAGCTTTCCAGGTATGTGGATGAACTTCGTCACATCGTGATGATAATATTCAAAGTCCTTTTCCGGGAAAAGGTGCTCGATATTGGCAAGATCGCCTGTCAGCAAATTATCCATTGCGATGACATGATAGCCTTCAGCCATGAAGCGGTCGCAAAGGTGGGATCCGAGAAATCCGGCTCCGCCAGCGATAAGTATTCGTTTTTTAGTCATTTATATTCAATATATTAAAAAGCCATAAAAGGTAACCACCTTCAATCTGGAGCGCAAATATAAGGTGTTCTAACAGCACTGGCCGAATTGGTAAAAAAGCATTTTTAATGGAGCAAAAAGAAAAATAAATACCTAAAATCAGATCTGATTCAAAAAAAGTGCGGTATTTGGAGCTTCAATTGTATAACCTGGATTTCCACATTCATAAAGTGCTCCTGCATTGAAAAAGAATAGCCCTGTCTTAAAACAGCCGTCAAGTAAATTGCTCCTTGCAGGAACATCCTGCAAGGAGATTTGTTTGGGTACGGGTTATGGTGCACGGTTTACGGTGCACCGTAAACCGTGTACCGTAACCCGTTAACCGTAGACCGTCCATGATATTTGAGCCGAAAGATGTTTTTCGCAAGTTAGAGTTCGACAAAGTCCTCGATTTGCTTGAAAAAGAAGCCCTTACCCCTATGGCGGCGGAATCCCTCCGCGCCATTGCCCCTCTGACTGATTTCGCCAAAATAGAGCAGAGCCTGCGCGAAACCCGTGAATTCAAACTCATGCTGGAGAACAGAGATCGTTTTCCACTGGAAAACTTTCCCGACATACAGCCCAATCTAAAAATGCTTGATATTGACGGGTTTACCCTTCAAGCAGAGGCGTTTCAAGGTATTTTATTGGTGTTGGTGATGATGCGCGATGTGTTCAAGTTTTTTGCCGGAGGTGCAAAAAAGGAAATATACCCAAAACTCTATGAATTAATTCGAGGACTTTCCATTGATGAAGGGCTGATGAAAGCGATCACCGCTGTCTTCAACGAAAAAGGGGAGATTCGTCCCGATGCTTCTCCCGAATTACAACGCATCCGACGGGATACGCAACAGAAGATCCGGGAGTTAGATGGTCGTTTTCGACAAATTATTCAGGATTATCGCTCAAAAGGCTGGCTGGCTGATTCCCCCGAATCTTTCCGAAATGGTCGTCGGGTGCTTTCTGTTCCTGCCGAACACAAACGCAAGATCCGCGGTATTATCCACGATGAATCTGATACCGGCCGGACGGCGTTTATTGAGCCGGAGGCGGTCATTGATATCAACAACGACCTTTTCGATCTGGAACATGATGAGCGTCGGGAGATCTTCAAGATCCTTAAAGACCTGAGCGATACCTTCCGGCCTTACAGTCCAATCCTGCGCAGTTATTCAGAGGTGCTGATCCGCTTCGATATTATACGGGCCAAAGCAGCACTCGGGCTTTCTATGCGGGCTGGAATGCCGATTTTAAAGGAAAAACTGATCATCAACGTCCGCAAAGGCTTTCACCCGCTCTTATACCTGAAAAACAAACCGGCGGGGCGAAAAACCGTTCCGTTCGATGTCAGGCTTAATTCCGAAAATCATATCCTGGTCCTTTCCGGGCCAAACGCCGGGGGCAAATCGGTGGCGATGAAGTCCATCGGACTATTGCAACTGATGGTGCAAAGTGGCCTATTAGTGCCCGTCCATGAATTGAGTGAGTTTGGCATTTTTACTCAGATCTTTGCCGACATCGGCGACCAGCAAAGCCTCGACGATGACCTGTCAACTTATTCATCTCGACTGCAAAACGCCCGGATCTTTATCCAAAAAGCAGATCCAAAAACATTGGTACTAATCGATGAAATGGGCAGCGGTACGGACCCAAAACCCGGAGGAGCCATTGCGGAAGCCATTTTGCGCCAATTGCACAGAAAGGGGGTATATGCGGTCATCACGACACACTATTCTAACCTAAAAGTATTTGCATTCCGAAATCCCGGTATTCTGAACGGGAATATGCACTTTGATAAAGATACCCTTTCACCGACTTACGAACTAAAAGTGGGTAGACCGGGAAGCAGCTATGCCTTTGAAATTGCAGAAAAAAGCGGCCTTTCCCGTGACCTGATTGGGTACGCCCGTAACCGCACAGGTTCCGAAACGGCGGTAGACGATATCCTCATTGAACTCCAACGAGAAAAGCAGGAATTAGAAGAAAAACTCAGCGCAGTAAAAGAAAAGGAACAATCCCTTGAGCGACTCATCAAAACCTATGATGGGATGCATCAGGACCTGGATGTTAAACGAAAACGCTTAAAACTTGACCAGAAAGAACACGAACTACGACTCAGTGCCAACACCAACCGAGAGGTAGACAAGATCATCCGCGAACTAAAAGGCGAGAAAAACCTTGAAAAGGTTCAGGAATTCGCCGCTAAACTACGCGAAGAACGCAGCGAAAAAGTACGGCAGGTAAACGAGGTCAATGAAGAGGTTGTCAAGTCAGAGCTAAAATCTGCAGGTAATGTAGTGACCCGCCCAATTGTAGTGGGCGATTTTGTTCGACTCCGTTCAGGCGGTTCCACCGGGCAGGTAGAAGAGATCAAGGGCCAAAAGGTCACCCTCCACATGGGCGGGCTCCGAATCACCACACATCTTCGTGATCTATTGCCTGCTGCCGAACCACTTGCTCAACCTTCCAGCGTCAGTGCAACCGATCTGCAGCAAATGGCCTCCTTTGATGCCAAAGTGGATATCAGGGGTATGGCCAAGGACGAGGCACTTCAGGTGCTGGAAAGATTTGTGGACAATGCATTGCTTACCAGCGCCAATACCATACAGATCCTGCACGGAAAAGGCACGGGGGTACTCCGCAATGTGGTGAAGCAAAAGTTACGGGAGTATGGCGGGAATATTGCCCGGGCGTATCATCCGGAGGATGGGGGTGGAGATGGGGTTACGATGGTTGATTTGGCGTAATAAGGCGAAGTTCATAATTTTTGATCCTGGTATCAAACGAAAAGCTTGTTTCACTTTTCTTTAAAATATCCGCCTTTGACCCAGAATCTGCTTTAGCGGGCGGTCAATACTTTTTTTGACACAAGTCGAGCGGCGAGCACAACATTTATTATCGATAAAAGGCCTAGCATTTAGTAAAAAGCGGAATTTATCATAATTCGTTGGAACTAAAAACCATTGATTACTTTTAAAAGCTGCTACGGGCCAAAACATATTTTTTTTTATTAGCCAGGTTTCAAAAGATTCAGGACAACAGGGCCTCCTCTTTTTTTTGCACTCCTTAATTTTCTGGCACAACATTTGAAACAAAATACACATCTCCCAAAAAACGAAAGCATAATCCAGTTATTCCCTATTAGGATTTTGGCCACAAGGGTTTCGCGTTTACAGAAAAGACGCCTTCTCCTCTGGTCCCACCCGTTATAAATATCATGACCGCAGCACAATTTCAGACTCAACCGCTTCCGAGCAAAACCGCCGAAGGAAGCGTGGAGCTTTTTCAAAATTCGCCGAATCCATTTATCGAAATGACACTCTTGTGGTTTCGACTCCCGGCTACCGCAGATATATTTCTCCGCATATTCGATACCTCTGGCCGAGAAGTGACAGCCAAAAAAGGCACTTATCAGCCTGGCGAAAATCATATCATAATTCACCGCGCTGATCTTCTTGAGCCAGGTTTTTACACCTGCCGCCTTGAAACACCCTTTGGCACGGCTTCTCGCAAGCTAATGATGTATTGAGGATATTGGGTCTGAAAAAGCAACGTTTCTTTTCAATCGAAAATAACGAAGCCCATTGCAAATCAAAAATTTGCAATGGGCTTTATCGTTTGTAATTCAAACTTTCCGATCACGATTTCCACGGGATAAAACTTTAGGAAAGTTACAGCGCGTTATTGCTTTGGTGTAAAAACCCCAATGCTCCAACTCCAGCATTAAGCAATTTTAATACATTTCTACTCCACCAAAGTGGAAGGCGCCTTCAATAGCAGCATTTTCGTCGCTATCTGAACCGTGTACAGCATTTTCGCCTACGCTGGTAGCGTACTGGGCACGAATGGTGCCTGGAGCAGCATTGGCCGGGTTAGTAGCGCCAATCAAGGTGCGGAAATCTTCCACTGCATTGTCTTTTTCAAGTATAGCCGCCACGATGGGGCCGCTGCTCATAAATTCACATAGTTCGCCGTAGAAAGGACGAGCGCTGTGAACGGCGTAAAATTCACCAGCCTTTGCCAGACTGAGTTGTGTGAGTTTCATCGCTACGATACGGTAACCCGCAGCGTTTATCATTTGAAGGATGTTGCCAATGTTGCCAGCGCTTACAGCGTCAGGCTTAATCATGGTGAATGTGCGGTTGCTTGCCATTTTTTGATGTATGTTGAATGAACTGTAAACTATGATGTATAATCTATGAACTAAGACGCATGTAAGTATTGTATGAACCTCCTGGAAGGATGGTCGGAAAATCTGACCCCTTTCTATCAGTTTAGTTCATACAGCACAGTTCATACATCATAGTTGTTAACGGGTCGCAAAGGTATTCCAAGATTATATTTCAAAAGGGGTACTAAAAAAGGTTTTTAAAAAAATAATCTGTGGCAAAAAGGTCGTTTCGCCACGAAGCACGTACTTTTGCCGTCCTTTTTGAAATAATGGAATTCCCAACCGCGCTCCGTCAACTTATTCACGTTCCGCAGAACGTAGCGATCTTCTCGCACCGCAACCCTGATGGCGATGCAATCGGAAGTTCGCTTGCTATGCGACACTACCTCGAACTGTTCGGACATAATGTTCATGTACTGTTCCCTTCTGAATATCCTGAGGAGTTTGAAGCTTTGCCCGGTGCGGGTGAAATTTTAATTTGGGACTTACAACCCGAGGAATGCAAACAGGTAATCAACAAAAAAAATCTGCTTATTTTCCTGGATTTCAACGCTTTAGACCGGATCGACAAGCTGGGGGATTATGTACGGGACCTACCCGTACAGCGTATTATGATCGACCATCACCTTTACCCGGATTCTATTGCTGACTTTGTTTTTTCAGAGCCCTTAGCGAGTAGCACCTGCGAATTGGTCTATGAATTCATTGTCGGTTTGGGAGACAGGGATAAAATCAATCCCAACACCGTAGGCAAATGCATTTATACTGGCTTGGTAACCGATACTGGATCGTTCCGCCACGCAACAAATTCGAATGTTTTCCGCATCGCTGCTGATCTGGTGGAACGTGGTATGGACGATACTGGAGTGCAGGATATGATCTTTAACTCCAACAGAGAAAAAAACCTGCGGCTATTGGGCCATTGCCTTTCCAATCGCATGGAATTTTACCCGGAATTTAAAACAGCTATGATCTGGCTCTCCAGGAAAGATTATGAACAGTTTGACATTCAGCGCGGAGACACAGAAGGCGTAGTAAATTATCTTTTGAGTGTAAAAGACATACGCATCGCTGCCTTTATTCACAACCAACCCACGGTGGTTAAATTGAGCCTGCGATCAAAAGGAAATATTGACGTGCAGGAAATTTGCAAAAAACATTTCAAGGGGGGGGGGCATAAAAACGCCTCAGGTGCGTACTCGCATGATAGCCTGAAAGCCACCATCGAAAAATTCAAAAGTATACTGCCAGAATATAAAGATCGGATTTTGGCAGGCTAAAAAAATGAGTTGCAAGTCTAAAGTACTTAGATCCTGAAACTTGTAACTTGTACCCTGAAACTTATTACTCGTAACTATCATTCACTTAACTCGACAAGAATGCGCAATTTATTGATTTTGTCTGTTTTGACGCTTTTCACCTTTGCTCAGGTAGCTTGCCAAAAAGGCAAAGAAGTAACCACAGCTGGCGGAAACCGCGTTATCAACCACACCAATCTGGAAGGGCCAAAAGCTTCTTTTGGCAACACCGTGCTTATCAGCGTTGACACTTGGGTAAACGACTCGCTTGTGCAAAGCACAACCCGCGACGCAGGCGGCCCACGCGAAGTTCCACTGCCTGATTCCAGTATGATGAAAGGTAAAGTGCCCGCTGTATTTGAAGCAATTTTAATGATGGCCAAAGGAGACAGCGCCACAGTAATCCAACCCCTTGATTCTATCATGAAAAAGGGTATTCCTAAAAACTTCGGCGAGGTCAAAGAAATCCGCTACGAAGTTAAATTGGTGGATATTATCACCCCAGATGTCCTGGAAAAACGTAATGCAGAGAAATTGCAAAAAGCCGAAGGTGCCAAGGCAGAAGGTATGCTCGTTGCCGAAAAGGTGAAAACAATGCTGGCTGATTATAAAGCTAAAAAGCTTGATAATCTTAAAAAAACAGACTCTGGCCTGGAATATGTTATCATTGAACAAGGCTCAGGTCCGGCAATTAAAGACGGCGACAACATACCAACTAACTATTACGGTGCACGGAAATCTGATGGCTTTATGTTTGACAACTCATACGACCGTGGCGGCCCTGCCCCATTCAATGTGGGTGGTCTTATCCCAGGTTTCAATGAAGGCATGAAATTGCTGAACCGTGGAGGTAAAGCCTTGTTAATTATCCCAAGCAAATTGGGCTACGGCGAACAAGGCGCAGGTGGCGATATCCCACCAAATACTGATCTGGTGTTCTATATTGAAATGGGTATGTAAACCCACGCGGACTTTTCTAACCGCGTATATAAGTGAGGCTGTCTGCCAGGTTGATAAAGGTCTATCACCTTGTTAGACAGCCTCACTCTTCGTTTGAGGCAACAAAACATCCCATCTGCTATAACCAGAGCAGCTTGGTCTTGAACCTCGAAAGTATATAGTCAGTTTAAAATCAGGTATTTGCATCACTAAAATCATGCAAATCCCTTTAATCATAGTGATAACTTCATCATTCTGTCAAAATGTTGAAATTCAAATTTCTGTTGGCAATCTCTCTTGCAATTGGTGTAAGCATCCTGCAAGCACAAAACACCACCGAACACGGTTATCGGTACATTCATCATTCCAAAAATGGTGGCCCAAAACCACAACGTGGGGAGGCTATCCTTGGAAATGTGGACGTTTATATCGGCAATTTTTTGCTAAGTAGCTCGAAAAAGAACCCTGGAGGCGTTTACCGTTATGATATTCCCGCTGCGACAGAAGAGGTCAGTCATTACCCTCCTCTAATGGACGCAGCATTGCTCATGAGCAAAGGCGACAGTCTTACCATATTTCAAAAGGTGGACGACAACATGCGTCAATATCTGCCTCCAACCGAAAAAGAACAAAAAGAAATTCGATTCGAAATCGTACTGCTCGAAATCGTAACCCTGGAGCAAAAGGATGCCGCAAACCGCGCCATCGAATCTGCCATTCAACCCATCGCACAAAAAGTACAGGCTAAAGCAAAGGCATATAGTGCTGGTCTGCTCAAAAACGAACTAAATGCATTTCCATCCGGATTGAAGATGATCGTCGAAGAGATCGGAAATGGACCAACGGTTCAGGAAGGCGAAGCGCTCCAGGTTCACTACTACGGTTGTCTGAAAGACGGCACTCCATTTGACAACTCCTTTATTCGTCGACAGCCCCTGCAGTTCCCTGCTGGCTCTGGTCAGATGATCGCAGGATTTGATGAAGGGGTCTTGCACCTTAATCACGGCGCAAGAGCATACTTATTCATCCCTCCAAACCTTGGCTACGGCGATCAGGATGCAGCAAATGGAACGATACCAGCCAACTCTGAACTCATTTTTTTTATTGAAATATTTTAAAATTTTCCGTTTCCAATGACTATTGAACAACTCAAAGAGTTGAAAGAGAAGCTGGCGGTCCTTAGGAGGTATCTTTGACGTGGATAACCGCGCCAAAGAAGTCGAAGACCTAACCAGCCAAACCCTCGACCCAACTTTCTGGAACGACGCTAAACGCGCCGAAGGCATCCAGCGAAAAATCGGCATGAGCAAAAGATGGCTCGACGACTATGCTCAAATCGCTCGTGAAGTAGATGATCTCGAAGGAATTTTCGAATTCCAAAAGGAAGGATTGGCCTCTGAAGAAGAGGTTGAATCCCAATATGTGCGCACAACAGGTATCCTGGAGGATGCAGAATTCCGCAGCACCCTCAACCAAAAAGAGGATGAAATGAATGCCGTACTGACGATTAATGCCGGAGCCGGTGGCACCGAAGCATGTGACTGGTCAGCTATGATCCTTCGAATGTATCGGATGTGGGCTGAACGAAATGGATTCAAAGTCATCGACCTTTTTGAACAGGACGGCGATAGTGCTGGTATCAAATCAGCCAGTATCGAGATCCGGGGAGACTATGCTTATGGCTGGCTCAAAGGTGAAAACGGGGTGCACCGACTGGTGCGTATAAGCCCCTTCAATGCACAAGGAAAACGACAAACCTCCTTCACTTCTGTATTTGTATATCCACTGATTGAAGGTAATGAAATAGAAATCATTGTCAATCCGGATGACATTCGCTGGGACGTATTCCGGGCCTCTGGCGCAGGTGGACAACACGTTAACCGGACGGAATCTGCGGTTCGAGTCACGCACATTCCCACTGGTATTGTAGCGGAATGTCAAGCGGACCGAAGCCAGCATCGCAACCGGGATACTGCCATGACAATGCTAAAAAGTCGCCTTTATCAACTTGAACTGCGCAAGCGTCAGGCAGAGCAGGACAAAATTGAGGCGGGCAAAAGCAAAATCGAATGGGGTAGTCAGATACGCTCTTACGTCTTGGACGATCGCTGGGTAAAAGATCTCCGTTCTGGCTATAAGATCCACAATCCTGACACTATCCTTAATGGCGACCTCAACGAGTTTCTTAAAGCCTACCTCATGTGGGAACGCAATCCTACAGGTGTGGTAGATGAGGATGAATGATAGGGGTATTAGGGTGACTTGTATTCCCCCCCTCCATAGAAAACAGAAGCGGCGATCCTGAATACTCGGAATCGCCGCTTTCTTTTTTAGAACCTATAGGAATGGTCTATCAATTATCACTTGTGTTCACATCTCCCTCTGCCTCCAAGGCCAATGTATCCCCTCCGCTGAGTGCTTTTGTTTCTCCGGCATAAGCAATGACCAAGCCGTCCTTAGCTTCATTGAGTGTAGCCACTAAAGCAGCTCCCTCTGCAGGGTTTTCACTCAGAATAAACTCAGCAAGTGGGTCTTCCACGTACTTTTGAATGGCGCGGTGAAGCGGACGGGCCCCAAATTGTGGGTCGTACCCTTTTTCAGACACAAATTCCTTTCCTTCCTCACTGAGTGCGAGGGTAAATTTCATGCTGTTCAGCCTCTGAGTCAAACTCGCCAACGCGTTATCAATAATCTTGAAAATTTCAGGCTTGCCTAATGAGTTAAATACCAACACGTCGTCAATACGGTTGAGAAACTCAGGAGAAAACGTCTTTTTTAGAGCGTTCTGAATCACGACTTTGGCATTATCCTCCGCGGCGTCCTGGCGAGCTTGCGTGGCAAAACCTACTCCTTGACCGAAGTCTTTGAGCTGCCGTGCCCCGATATTCGAGGTCATGATGATCAAGGTATTCTTAAAGTCAACCTTTCGACCCATTCCGTCGGTCAGTTGGCCATCGTCGAGCACTTGAAGCAGAATGTTGAACACATCTGGGTGGGCCTTTTCAATTTCGTCGAGAAGCACCACCGAGTAAGGCTTGCGCCGCACTTTTTCAGTCAATTGACCACCTTCTTCATAGCCTACATAGCCTGGAGGTGCGCCAATCAGACGACTTACGGTGAATTTTTCCATGTACTCGCTCATGTCAATTCGAAGCAAATTATCTTCCGTATCAAACAAGTAGCGAGAGAGGGCACGCGCAAGTTCCGTTTTACCTACCCCTGTTGGACCAAGGAAAATGAACGAACCAATTGGCTTCTTAGGATCTTTTAGTCCAACGCGGTTACGCTGAATGGCTTTAGATATTTTAATAACGCTTTCGTCCTGTCCAATGACCATTTTACGCAAGTCGTCGGCCATAGCAACAAGTTTTTTGCTTTCGCTTTGACCCACCTTACGCACAGGAATACCCGTCATCATGGACACAATTTCTGCGATCTCCTCTTCTCCTACAGGGTAACGCGCCACCTTACTCTCCTCGTCCCACTGAGATTTAGAGAAATCCAATTGTCGAACCTGACGGCTTTCAAGGTCACGGAGATTGGCCGCATCTTCGTAGTTCTGGTTTTTTACCGCAAAATTTTTGCGCTCCCGAATGGCCTCGATCTCTTTTTCCAACTCTTCAATATGCTGCGGCACAACGATGTTCTTCAGGTGTACACGCGCGCCCACCTCATCCAGCACGTCAATGGCCTTGTCTGGCAAAAAACGGTCTGTAATATACCGATCACTGAGTCGGACACAAGCTACAATCGCTTCGTCAGTGTAGCTGACATTGTGAAATTCCTCATACTTGGATTGTATATTACGGAGAATATGAATGGTCTCTTCCTGACTTGGCGGCTCTACCAGTACTTTCTGGAAGCGGCGATCCAGCGCCCCGTCTTTCTCAATATATTGACGGTACTCGTCGAGGGTGCTGGCCCCAATGCATTGAAGCTCGCCACGTGCAAGGGCTGGCTTAAAGATATTGGAGGCATCCAGACTTCCCGATGCGCCACCTGCACCCACCAGGGTATGTATTTCGTCAATAAAAAGGATCACGTCGCGATTTTTCTCTAGCTCGACCATAATTGCTTTGATCCGCTCCTCAAATTGGCCCCTGTATTTGGTACCTGCCACCAAAGCGGCAAGGTCCAACATCACCACGCGTTTATTATGCAGTGTACGGCTTACCTTTTTTTGCGTAATTCGCAACGCTAATCCTTCCACAATGGCTGTTTTACCCACGCCAGGCTCACCAATAAGTACCGGGTTGTTTTTCTTACGCCGGCTGAGAATTTGGCTTACCCGCTCGATCTCACGCTCTCGCCCAATAATCGGATCAAGTTTGCCCTCTTCGGCGAGTTTAGTAAAATCGCGACCGAAATTATCGAGTACCGGGGTGCGGCTTTTCTCCTGACGCTTTTGGGAAGGAGATTGGTAGGTACCACGTTCTTCATCAAAATCGCCTTCAGATTGAGCGGATATCTTGGGTTGAGCAAGATCTTGCTCCGAACGCACGTACTCAAGTTCTTTTTTGAAAGAATCATAGTCTACGTCGTACTCATTTAAGATCTTGGTACTCCCCATGTCGGCATATTTCAGCATTGCTAGCATGAGGTGTTCAGGGTGAACCTCTTCTGTTTTAGTCATTTTGGCCTCCACAAAGGTGGCTTTCAGAATGCGCTGAACCTGAGTGGTCATGGCACACTCTCCCACATAAAGGTTCTCCGCTGGCGGATAGTTGGAGTAACGAGGAATAGAGCGTTCAATGCGTTTTTTAAGGTCGTTCACATCGACTAAAAGTGAGTCAAGTACCCGTACTGGCAAACTATCACGCTCAGTGAGTATGCCCAATAGCAGGTGTTCTGTGCCAACATAATCATGGCCCAACCGACGTGCTTCTAAGCCGCTTTGGTTGATGATTTGTTTGACAACCGGAGAGAATTTATTATTCATTATCAATTGAGATAAAATGTGGTCAGTAACTAATTAGACATCCAGTGATGATCAAGGTTGCGTTTCGTGCGACAATTTTAGGTCAAATCATCCATACCTACCAAGCTTTTGTCCTGTAGCTTAACATTTATTTCTGCACAGGGTTCAGCAAGTCGTTTTTAATGCCCTAAATCTCATCATTCTTGACCATTTGCAAAAACCCAGCCGAATGGTTTTAGCTGACAAGTCGTCATGAAAATATACTCCTTGAAATTTTTATAAAAATAAAAACGCGCAACCATTACATTTGTCTCCAGAAGTAAATTTGAAAACAAGTTTTTTCAATACAAACATTATTGACAATCAGCCGCCTATGAAATATCAGATCGATAAGCAGAAGCATTATGCCGTCCTTTCACTCCAGGAGGAGAACCTAAACTCGACCATTGCACCACAACTAAAGAGCGATCTCATCCTGCTTTCTCAGGAAGGTGTGCGCAATTTGATCCTCGATCTTTCGAATGTCAAATATGTAGACAGCAGCGGTCTGTCCGCCATTCTGACAGGACACCGCCTTTGGAAAGACAATGCGTCCTTTGTTCTGGCTGGCGAAATGAATCCGATGGTAACTAAACTCATCGAAATTTCCCGTCTTGAAACCATTCTCACCATTATCTCCACCCTCAGCGAATCAATTGATTTTGTGATGATGGAAGAGCTGGAGCGGCAAATTACCGGGGAATAACCGCATACCCATCAGATATTGAAAAAGCGTTCTGTCAGTAGTCTCTGACAGAACGCTTTTATTTAAAAATGGGGATGCTACTTGAAGCCGCCCCCCATTACAGTTACATATTGGCAATAATCTCTGAGCCAAATTCTGAGCACTTTAATTTAGTAGCCCCTTTCATCAAACGCTCAAAATCATAGGTTACACGCTTTTTGCGGATGCTGCGTTCGATGCCTTTAACTACAAGCTTGGCAGCTTTGTCCCAGCCAAGGTATTCAAACATCATCATGCCAGACAAAATTACAGATGATGGATTTACCATGTCTTTTCCCGCATACTTAGGTGCTGTACCGTGGGTAGCTTCAAAAATAGCATGTCCTGTGAGGTAGTTGATATTCGCACCAGGTGCAATACCTATTCCACCCACCTGTGCCGCGAGCGCATCCGAAAGGTAGTCGCCGTTAAGATTAAGGGTTGCTACCATGTCATACTCCGCAGGACGGAGTAGGATCTGTTGAAGAAATGCATCGGCGATACTGTCTTTAACGAGCATTCTTCCTGCAGCGAGTGCTGTAGTTTGTGCTTCGTTGGCCGCAGCCTCTCCCTTGGCTTCTTTAATCCTATCATATTCTGACCAGGTGAACACTCTATCACCATATTCGCGCTCAGCAAGTTCGTAACCCCAGTCTTTAAACTTGCCTTCTGTAAATTTCATAATATTGCCCTTGTGCACAATCGTAAGCGATTTACGTTTGTATTTAAAGGCATGTTCCAAGGCAGCGCGAACCAGGCGTTCCGTGCCTTCTTTCGATACTGGCTTGATCCCAATAGAAGAAGTTTTGGGGAAACGGATTTTATTAACCCCCATTTCATTTTGTAAAAAAGCAATCATTTTATCCGCCTCGGGAGTGCCTGCCAGGTATTCAATTCCCGCATAGATATCTTCTGTGTTTTCCCTGAAGATAATCATGTCCACCAGACCTGGTTCTTTTACCGGGCTTGGAACGCCTTTGAACCAACGCACAGGACGTACACAAGCGTAGAGATCAAGTTGTTGACGAAGGGCCACGTTAAGCGAACGGATACCGCCACCTACCGGAGTAGTGAGTGGACCTTTGATAGCAACCTTATATTCGTCAATGACCTTAAGCGTCTCATCAGGAAGCCAACTGCCAGTCATGTTGAAGGCTTTTTCGCCCGCAAACACTTCCTTCCAGAAGATTTTCTTTTTGCCGTTATAGGCCTTTTCTACCGCAGCATCGAGTACGCGAACAGAAGCCGCCCAGATATCAGCTCCGGTGCCGTCTCCTTCGATGAATGGGATAATTGGATCATTGGGGACTTTTAGTTTTCCCCGTTTAATGGTGATAGCAGAACCTTGCATTTTTTGCCAGTGATAGTTAAACAAAGTGAAATCCCAAATAAATTCGGGAATAAAGTAGCGATAAGGAAGGTCAAAAAGCCTTCATTATTTGGGCGCAGCAAAGGTAGAAAGGAAGGGGTAAAAAACAGGGCGATTTTACAAGAAAAAAGCACAAAAAAGCCTCGAAATGAACGAAGTTATTCTGAGTGGAAAAACAATGGCTTTGAGTAAGGACTTATTTCAGAAAGAGGCGCACCAAAGCAAATAAGATGCCAATAACTTCAACGAGCAACGAGCAACGCAAAAAAAACACTTTATGACTTGTTTTGTCAAAAGTATTTCTACCTTTGGCATCGGCCAACGCAAGATATTGTCGATATAGGAGTCGGTTTTTAAGCTCACCCGTTAATATACCTCCGACCTATGCGCGAGCCATTTGCCACAACCAACCCCGGCAAAAACCAGCTTTTAGTTCACTATGCAACAAACCCCTTGTGGTAAACTGCATGTGAACAAAATTTGCATACAGTGAGCTAAATTTTAAAAATTATGACCGAAATAATTTCTTCCAGTCGACCTGAGAAGCCCTCCTTATGCCGTTTCGGAGCTTTCTTTGCCCTTCTCTTTGTAATATTCACGGCAAGCGCATTCAGACCTGTCAGCATCAGACCATCCACGGCTGAAGAGGCCGAAATGATGCAATTCCGCACCGATATATCCTGCTACGCCCAAAATTTTCTTGGCCTTCACTACCGCTATGCAGGCCATTCACCCAAAACTGGTTTTGACTGCTCGGGCTTCACCAACTATATCCTGAACGAGTTTGGCGTAAAAGTTTCCACCTGCTCCACTACCCAATCCCGTCAAGGGCTGAAAGTATCACTCAGCGAGGTCTTGCCTGGCGACCTCGTTTTCTTTGGTTCAAAAGGCCGAATTCAACACGTGGCAATGGTGGTAGAAAAAACATCCAAAGGTATCTTTTGTGTACACAGTACCTGTACCAGGGGAATTATCGTCGAAAATATCTCCACTTCTAAATACTGGAAACCTAAAATCCTATTCGCACGTGATGTGATCACGGGGCAGGCGGGCTAATGCGCCACATTGAAGCAAAACGAAACCCAGTATGGAGAAAAGGGTTGCCCTTGCAAGGGGGCAACCCTTCACCTTTTGATAAAGGCAGATTTTTCAGGAAAAAATTAACGCAGGATTGTCCTTTTTGGGAAAGCGAACCTATCTTTGCATTCACTTAATAACAAAACCGCATTTGCATCAAATTGTGAACAATTGATGTCAAACTACTTCAGGCCGGATTAGCTCAGCGGTAGAGCAGCTGATTCGTAATCAGCAGGTCGAGGGTTCAATTCCCTTGTTCGGCTCCAAGGTGTGAAGTGATAACGTGATTCCAGGAGTCTGCTCCTAAGCACTTTACCACTAAATCGCTTTATACCAACAGGCATTTGGGATATACCGCAGCCCTAAAATGTGGATCGTTCAGGACGACGAGGTCGCTGGTTTAAATCCTGTTATCCCGACAAAATAGGTCGCAGCATTTAAGAAGACTCTCCCAAACCAAAAAAAGGCCATCATTTTGACGGCCTTTTTTCATTCAAATGGGATTCAAACGCTTCTTTTGAATCACTGTACCTCCTCAATAACTCGACCGTAGCAGATTCAAGTTTCAAATCCAACAGATTTTAGAGTTTTCTGAACCCTACCTGGCAAAAGATCAGGCAGTCCCCTTACTCCACCAGCACCCAAGCCCCCCATTTATATACCTCTTTATACTTCTTCCGCATCTTCTTCTGCGCTTTGGCAAAGGCCTCGTGGATCGTCTTACCGCCCAGCCAGGATTTGTTGAACTGGTGGTACACTTTTGGTGATTAGTGACATCACAGGATGACGCTCTGAAGTGTACCGCTGTTGGAAGTTTATCTCTTAATTTGTAGCGTTGTTTTAGGATGGGACAACAGCACAAATCAAACTCCAATTTTTTTCTCTTAAGGTATGTCCAGACAAGGTTAAATTGTAACCGATTTCAGAAAAATTTTATAAAAAATCCTGAACCTCAAAAACATTGATTGGATTAGATGGTGTGCCCTCCCTACCGTAAATTGTTGCTCCGAAACAGATGGAGGCAATTGTATGGTTGTATTTACCTTTGCCGCACTTCACTATCAAATGTAGAATTATAACGGTGTAAATCTAGAATTGAAGCGTTTTTTCATCCCATGCATACCCTCATAGATACCCACGCTCATTTATATTCCTCCAAATTTGATCAGGATCGACCTGAGATGGTTCGTCGTGCCATCGCTGCAGGCATCACACGCTTATACCTGCCCAATATTGATGCCGAGTCAATCGAACCAATGCTCGCACTCGAAGCAGCCTTCCCCGAAAACTGCTTTGCCATGATGGGATTACATCCTTGCTCAGTACAACCTGATACCTATGAAGCCGAACTTTCCCTGGTAGAAAAATGGCTCGGTCAACGCACATGGGCGGGGATCGGAGAAACAGGGATTGATCTCTACTGGGATAAAACTACGCTCGGGATTCAGCAAATTGCTTTTACACGCCAATGTGAATGGGCCAAAGAATTGAATCGCCCGATCATTATTCACAGCCGGATAGCCAACCGTGAATCAATAGAAGTGGTACGCCAGGCTCAAGATGGCCGCTTACGGGGTGTTTTTCATTGCTTTTCTGGAACTTTGGAAGAAGCGCTGGAAATAATCGAACTCGGTTTTTTGCTCGGAATCGGCGGCACCCTGACCTATCCAAAATCTGAATTACCTGCATTACTGCGCGAAATTCCACTCGAGCATATCGTGCTGGAAACAGATGCGCCTTACCTGCCCCCTGTACCACACCGCGGTAAACGAAACGAAAGTGCCTTCGTCCGCCATATAGCAGAGGCGCTTTCGGAGGCGAAGGTTTTACCAATCGCTGAAATTGCCCGAGTTACTACAGCCAATGCCCTGCGCTTGTTTGAATAACAATCTTAAAACAAGATGTTTTTTTTAAAAAACATTTGTTTATATTTGCACCTGAAACCTCCTACCAGGCTGAACGCATTGCCACCATTGACCACCTTAACCAAATTGACCACATTGACCCAGTGAACCTCTCTAACGCTCTTGCTGCCCTAAAGAAATATTTCGGTTATGACCAATTCCGGCCATTACAATCAGACATTATTCAAAATGTCTACAATGGCCGAGACACCTTGGTTCTAATGCCTACAGGCGGCGGCAAAAGTGTCTGTTTTCAAATTCCAGCCATTACGCTGGAAGGCGTAACTGTTGTTGTATCCCCGCTCATTGCTTTAATGAAAGATCAGGTGGAAGGGCTGAGCGCCAATGGAATTCCGGCTGCATTTATCAATAGTAGCATGAGTTCAGAGCAGCAGCGGAATGTTGAGACAGCACTGCTGGCAGGTTACCTCAAGCTCCTTTATGTAAGTCCGGAAAAACTCGTATCACAAAGTTTTCAGCCTTTGCTTAAAAGTTTGAATATCAGTCTTTTTGCAATTGATGAGGCGCATTGTATCTCTTCATGGGGCCATGATTTTCGACCGGAGTATACCCAGCTGAAATTCCTAAAAAACCAATTTCCTGGTATCCCACTGATCGCCCTTACGGCTACAGCCGATAAACTCACCAGAAAAGACATTGTGGAGCAATTGGATTTATCTGACCCCTTAGTGTTCATTGCCTCCTTCGACCGACCTAATATCAGCCTCAGCATCCGCCCAGGCCAAAAGCGTTTTGAACAGATCGTAGAATTCTTAAAGGAACACAAAAACCAATCCGGCATCATTTATTGTCTCTCCCGAAAGGGATGTGAAGGTTTAGCGGAGAAACTAAATTCAAAGGGATTCCGGGCAGCCCACTACCACGCCGAGGTGCCGGCAGCCTTACGCAGCAAGGTGCAGGAGGATTTTATTAATGACCGGACCCCCATTATCTGTGCCACCATCGCCTTCGGTATGGGCATTGATAAAAGTAATGTTCGTTTTGTCGTGCATTACAATCTCCCACGCAATCTGGAGGGATATTATCAAGAGATCGGAAGAGCAGGGCGTGATGGGCTAAATTCGGATGCCTTATTGTTTTTTAGTTACGCCGACCTGATCTCTTATCGGGAAATGATCGAGCAGGGCGAGGCAAGCGCCGAGCAGAAAGATCTGAAACTGGCAAAACTGGAACGGATGTATCAGTTTGCCGAAGCCCCTGTCTGCCGCCGAAAAACAGTACTCAATTATTTTGGGGAGCCTTATGACAAGAGCTGTGGCAACTGCGATGTGTGTAAAAATCCGCCACAGCATTTTGACGGCACAATCGCAGCTCAAAAAGCACTCTCCGCGATCCTGCGTACCAATCAGCGAGTAGGGATGAGTTTACTTACCGATATCCTGCGTGGCAGCCAACGCCGCGAGATCATGGAGCACAACTACCATGAGATTAAGACCTATGGGGCCGGTAAGGAATATGGATATGATGCCTGGCTTTTCCTGCTTTCTCAAATGTTGCATGTCGGTCTTATTGAGATCGCTTATGACGACCATAATTGCCTCCGAGTAACCGCTGAAGGGAAGAAAATACTGCTGGAAGGAAAGAAAATATCGCTGGCAATGCCGCAGCTTAAACCAAAACCAGGTGAAAAAGCTACAATGCCCCGTGTCGTGGAAAAAAGCAAGACACAAATACTGCGCGAAGAATTGCAGCAACGTCTGATCGCATTGCGCAGGGATCTGGCCGTGCAACAAGGTATCCCACCATATACGCTGTTCAGCGACCTTACAATTCAGCAAATGGCTGATGCCCGACCTTTATCCGACCTGGAAATGCTGGAGATCACAGGGGTCAGCGAACGAAAACTCCAACTCTATGGTGATGCTTTCATGGGGGAGATCCGTCGTTTTGTGCTGGAAAAAACCGAAGCTGGTGAACGCGTTACTGGAAGTACCTATTTTATCAGTTTCGACCTTTTTAAGCGTGGACATACGGTAGCTGAAATTGCCGAACTCCGGGGTATCAGTATCCTAACCGTC
The DNA here is from genome assembly GCA_947476195.1 of Lewinellaceae bacterium. Lineage (GTDB taxonomy): Bacteria > Bacteroidota > Bacteroidia > Chitinophagales > Saprospiraceae > M3007. The sequence goes on from CANJPT010000016.1 coordinate 47,192, forward strand.
ATGGGACACCTGGCTACAATGTATGAACGGGGCGAACTGATCAATCTGGAACAGTGGGTCAGCCCCGAAGAGTGCGATATTATTCAGGGTGCATTGACCCTTTTTGAAGAACCTTTCCAAATGAAAGCTTTGTACGAACATTTTGAAGAACGGTTCAATTACGATAAGATACGGCTGGCCATTGCCGATTTCAGAAGGAAGCAATAGTGCATTTGCCAAGTGCCGCGTCCAATTAATGGCCCATGATTTGAGGAGGCAAATTTTTCCTTCATCAAGGCGTGAGGAGGGCTCAATACGGGATATTGTAACCGACGAACAACGCAGAGGAAGGGAAAATTAGACCGCCTAATTCATGGGCCGTAGGCCCTAAATAGAAAATGGCCCCGTCGCTCGTTTGCGCCAGGACCAGTTTTCCCTTGTATAATCTCATGAAAGTGTACGAATCTGTGATCAATCGTTCTCTTTACTTTACCTCGCTGTTCTCTCTGATTGATGATACAAAGGTGAGGTCATTTTGGGCTGCTGTATAGGACAGCAAACCTTTTTGGGTCACCCAGTATTTTCAAAGTGTTTTTGGGTTAAAATTTAATTAAAACATTGATTATCAGGTTTTTAATGAAATTATTTTGCCACGTTTTACCACATAAAACCCTGCTTTTTTTGAAAAAAACCAAGATTTTGGTTCAAATAAGCACAAAAAAAACGCGGCGCTCGTTTGCGCCGCGTTCGGATTTCCCGTATATAATCTCATGAAAAATTTCAAATCAGGTTGTCAATGTTTCGCTCGTTGTTTCTCGTGCGCTGTCGTTATCGCTTATTGACAGTACAAAAGTGCAGCAGTCTGTACCGCTCGACAAAGACATATTTAAAGGTTTGTTGAATTTTATTTCTTGGTTTAATATTGTCTAAAGCCAGAAATAAATTTATTTTTCTGAATAAAAAGGCAAAAAATACACCTAATGACCTGTTTAAAGCATTTAATTAATTCTATTTTGTTGAAAATAATATTGCAAAAAAGACCTTTTTATTGCTGAAAAATATTTTAATTCAATATAATGTGTGAATGAAATGCAATTGTCCAAGTGCTTTATAGCAGATACGTGACGTTCTTACACCATTTTTGTTGTCAGCTCTTTTTTCACAAAAAAAGCGGTGTACCTTTGAACCGTGATAGTTTAATCCAGACCAACGGATTAGTTGGTTCATCTCTAACAACCTTTTTTCAACATCTAACATCCGATGAAAAGAATGCTACTTGCTACAGCCCTTTCCACCATTTGCGCTTTCGCAACTGCCCAGATCACCGTTACCAATGCAACCTTTCCTGCTGCTGGCGATTCACTTGTCTATGCAGTGGACAATGCTCCCTTGGGTATAAATCCAGCTACCGCTCCTGGCGGACCTCAGGTATGGGACTTTAGCACCCTACAAAAAGATACAAGCCTGTCCTTGGTCTACCAACAAGCTTCAACCGGCAACCAGGCTTCTAATTTCCCAGGCGCTGACCTGCTCACCAAAAGTCAGGCCGGAGAGACTTATTATAATTTAACAAACAGCAAATTTGAAGTGCTCGGATATGCTGGAGCTGATCCAGCTGGTTTTGGACTGAATGTGATCGCCCGGTTTAACCCAACAGTTACTGAACGAAAATCGCCGCTTAAATTCTTTGACGTAAGTCAACAAAGCACTAATTTGTCCATTCCATTCAGCGCAGCAGCTATTCCAGATAGTCTTCTTGGCGGTTTTTCCATCGATTCAATTCGTGTTCGGATATCCAGCGACCGACTCGATGTGATCGATGGATTTGGCACCTGTAAGATTCCTGGAGGCACTTACCCTGTTCTGCGCCAGAAGCGCACCGAATATACTACTACTGGAATCGATGTTAAAGTGCCATTTTTAGGATGGTTGGACCTTAGCCTCCTGATTGGCGGCGGTGGTGGTGGATTAGGCGGATTCCTTGGTACCGATACAACAATAAGCTACACCTTTTTGAGCAACACGGAAAAAGAGGAGATTGCTGTAGCAAACATGACTACTGACCTGAGCACTGTGGTTGATATCCAGTTTAAAAATATAAGCAGCACCCCAGTTGTTGAGCCTGTAGATGAATTTTTAGGTAGCATTCAGGCATTCCCAAACCCAGCAGTTGAATGGGTTCGCTTTGATTGCACAAATCTTACGCCTGGAGACTACACGCTGAAGATCTTCAATATCATTGGCAAATGCGTGTGGAAGAAAAACTACACGCTTTCTGGCACAACTTCCTTCCGAATGGAATTGGATGGTTTCAAAAAAGGAACCTACATTTATAGTCTGGTAGATCACCAGGGTAATTCCGTGGGAACCAAGCGATTGGTCGTTCTGAAACCTTAATAAAATAGTTTCAATGCAGGCCTTAAGAAAAGTCATTCCGAAAATCGGGATGACTTTTCTCATTTTTGTCCGTTAAAATGGATATCCAAGCTTCCGTCATACAAGCCTTCCGCCGCAAATTCGGCGAAGCACCAGCCATCGTCGTTCGCGCACCCGGACGCATCAACCTCA